>JADZDJ010000143.1 GCA_020851115.1 Pirellulales bacterium | reverse complement strand
TGGGCTCGAGTCTGATCGAGCGTGGTCGAACCGGAGGTTTTCTCGACGTAGCCCGACCAGTTCCCCAGGCCGTCGAGCGCCCAGTCGGCCTGCTTGGTGGGGGAGCCGATGGAGCCGCCGCCGATCGCAAGTCCTGGGCTATCGCAGCTACGTTTCGACCTGTAGCCCCGGATATTTGAATTTCAGCTTCATTCGGGCGATCATGCCAATGGTAGCGCCGCGCAAGCCGATCCATTCCAATTCGGGCAGCCGTTCTAAGACAATCAAAGCACTACCAGAGATTTTGGTCTCCGAGAGATCCACTTCGCGAAGTGAAGGGAACGCGGCCAGATGCTGTACGCCTGCGTCGGTCACGGCACTTCGCGCCAGGCTGATCGACCGGAGCGAGGTCAGCAAATGCCGAAAGCTTCCCAGCCACGAAAGCGTATTATCGTCCACGGCTGAGCCGGTAAGTTCAATGCCCTGGATTTTCGCGGCAACTTGCGAAAAATCGTCGCCAAACGAGCGACGCAACCAATCGACTCCTTCGACATGAACTTGGCCGCCGCGGCGCTGAATTTCCGTGGTGAGGGTCTCTTGCTCGGCATATTTTTCGACCCAGTTTCCCAGCCAGGCAATGCGGCTAGCGCGAAACTTGGCCCACTCCGTTGCCCGCTCGTAGGCTTCCTGCAACTGATGAAATTCGGCAGGATTGCCCCCCACATCGGGATGCGCCGACTTAACTTTTGCCAAGTACGCTTGCTTTACGTCTTCGACGGTGCAGGGTGGGATGAGTCCCAGCGTCACGAGAAATTCAGGTCGCGCGTCCATCGCGCCGACGAGATGGGGCGCCGATTTATGAGGTGTGTCCGCCATGGGATTGAAATGCCACCGTCAAAGAAAACTACCGCGGAATTCTGGAGAACTCCGCGAATCGACCGAACTGCCAACCAGCGGAAATCTCTGCGAATTCCGCGACTAGTGGACGCCCGCGCCGCGCGAAAGCTGCTTGACCAGTTCGCCAATCACCGCCTTGGCGTCGCCAAATAGCATGAACGAGTTGTCTTTGAAATACAACTCGTTGTCGATCCCCGCGAAGCCGGGACTTTTGCTGCGCTTGATCGACAACACCGTCTTGGCCTTGTCGGCGTCGATGATTGGCATGCCGTAAATCGGCGTGCTCTTATCATACCGCGCCGCCGGGTTTACCACGTCGTTGGCTCCCACGACGAGCGCCACATCGCACTGCGGCAGATCGGGGTTGATTTCATCCATTTCCACCAAGTCGGCATAGGGAATGTCCGCTTCAGCCAGCAGCACATTCATATGACCCGGCATCCGCCCGGCGACCGGATGGATGGCAAATTTCACCGTGATGCCCCGTTTGGTGAGCTGATCGTACAATTCGCGGATCCGATGCTGCGCCTGAGCAACCGCCATGCCATATCCGGGGATAATGACGACCAACGATGCCTGTTCGAGCAGTTGAGCCGCCCCGTCCACGGTTTCTTCCTTGTAGGCGCGCTCTTCGGTTGTCGCCGCCGCCGCTTGCACTTGGCCGAAGGCGCCGAAGAGCACATTCGTGAACGAGCGGTTCATCGCCCGGCACATGATGATCGACAAAATCAAGCCGCTGGAACCATCGAGCGCCCCCGCCGTGATCAGCAAGTTATTATTCAACACAAACCCCATCGCCACGGCCGACAGACCAGCGTAGGAGTTCAAGATCGAAATCACCGTCGGCATATCGGCCCCGCCGATGGGAATGATCAGCAGCACGCCGAACACCAAGGCGAGTAGAACGATCGCATGAAAAGCCAGCGCAATCCAAATCCGGGCGGGATCTAAATAGAAGACAACCAGCAAGCCTAAAATCACCGCCAGCAAGAGCAGACCGAGATTGCTGAAATTCTGGAACCGATAGGTGACGGGCCGCTGGGGAATCCAATTCACCCCTTGCAATTTGCCGGTCGCCAACAGGCTTCCCGTAAACGTCAAGAATCCTAAAATTACTTCGGCAACGATCGCGAACATCGTCAGCTTGCTAAGCGGCTCGGCGTGGTCGTTCCGCATATAGAACTCCGCCACGCCCACCAGCCCCGCGGCCAATCCGCCAAAGGCATGCGACAAAGCCGTTCGCTGCGGCACCGCGGTCAGCGGCACGCGCGAGAGCGGTATGCCGACGGCAAACCCGGCGATGATCGCCACCAAAATCCAGCCGTGCCCGGTCACGCCCGATAAGAACCACGTGGCCGAGACGGCCAGCACCATCGCCGCCACACCGGCGAACACGCCGCGCCGAGCGGACTTTGGGTCGTTCATCCAGTGCAACGAAAAGATGAACAGCGCGGTGGCCAACAAATAGGCGACTTGCTGAAGCGCAAAGTGCATTAGCGTTTGCCTCCCGTGCCGGGCGACTTGAACATCTTCAGCATCCGGTCGGTAATCAGAAAGCCGCTGACGATATTGGTCATCGACGCAAACAGTGCAACGCCGCCAAGGATCCGAATGCCTGTGGAGTGCTCTTCATTCCCCACCACCAGAATCGCCCCAACCACCGCAATCGCTGAAATCGCATTGGTGAGCGACATCAGCGGCGTATGCAGCAGCCGAGACACGCGCATAATGACGCCGATGCCGATAAAGGTGGCAAGCATGAACACAAACAGCAGCGAAGCATAATCGGGCTGCGCGACTTGCCGGCCGACGGCCTTCGCGACTTCGGCCGTCGCATCGGATTGCGCGAACAGCATGATTGGTCGTGAAATATCCATAGAGACACTTAGGCCCTTGAAGCCGTGGAATGACGAATGAAGTTCCGAGCACTACACTCGAAGCGCCCTTTAGTCATTGACTATTGAAAGCTGGAATCTCATTCGTCGTTCGTCCATCGAATTTTGTCATTATGTATTCGTGCTTGCGCGGTTCCGTCAACTTTCCAACAACTGCTTCACCCGCGGATGTACGACATTGCCATCGGCGCAAATTAGCGTTTCTCGCGTAATCTCGTCCTCCAGATTGATCTTGTCCGGCAAGCCCTCTTTCAATAGGTGCTGCAAAAAGGTCAGCACGTTCTTGGCGAACATCTGGCTGGCGTGATAGGGCACCTCGCTGGGCAAATTCGTCGATCCAATGATCGTGACGCCGTGGTTGACGATCGTCTCACCGGGCGTCGTCAGCTCGCAATTTCCGCCCCGTTCGGCGGCCAAATCCACGATCACCGAGCCTGGCTGCATCCGCTGCGCCATCTCGGACGTCACTAAAATCGGTGCTTTACGGCCGGGAATCGCCGCGGTCGTAATCACGACGTCACTCTCGGCGACGACCTTGGCCAACGCCTCACGCTGCTTTTGCTGCGCCTCAGCGTCGAGTTCTTTCGCATAGCCCCCGGCTCCCTCGGCTTTGGCGGAATCAACGGGGGACTCGACGAACTTGGCTCCCAAGCTTTGTATTTGATCCTTCACCGCCGACCGCACATCGGTCGCCGACACCACGGCCCCCAAGCGCCGCGCACTGGCGATCGCTTGCAATCCGGCCACGCCGGCTCCCATCACGAACACCTTGGCGGGCGAGATCGTTCCTGCCGCCGTCGTCATCATGGGAAACAGTTTTGGCAACGCGCTCGCCGCCAGCAGCACGGCGCGGTAGCCCGCGACGGTCGCCATGCTCGACAGCACATCCATGCTCTGAGCGCGCGTAATCCGCGGCATTAACTCCAACGAAAACAACTTCACTTGCTTCGCGGCCATATCCTGCGCAAGGCCTGGCGCGCTGAGCGGATCGCACAGTCCGATCACGATCTGTCTTGGCCGCAAGAGCTGCAACTCGTCGCGTCCGGCTACCGGATTGGCCCCAAGCGAACGCACCTGCAAGATCACGTCGGCGTCAAACGCAACATGCCGATCCACCGTGCGGGCGCCTTTTTCGGTGTACTGTGCGTCCGTAAAACCGGCTGCATCACCGGCCCCAGTTTGCACCAGCACTTCGTGCCCTGCTTTGACCAGCGCTGGCACGAGCGCAGGAACCATCGCCACGCGCCGTTCGCCGGGAAAGGTCTCCTTGGGGATGCCGATTTTCATGGAATCTGGTAGGCGTCTGGCCGTTGGCGGTCGGCCCTTGGCGGTGAGATCATCGAGCAGTCATCAACAAAAATAGGTTCTGTTTCGGCCGATGCCGGGAATGATCGGACCAAAACCGCAGGCGGATTTTGGCATATCGAGCCATCCAGCGAAAGCGGTTGCCGACGGCTCCTGGAGTGAAACTCCCTGAAAAATCTGCCTCGCTCAGTTTGACACCCCCAGTCAGAGCGACTAAACCAATGGAAACGATCACCTGCGACCCTGTGGCATTTCGGCCGCAACGAGGCCATGAACGGAAAGAAAGGTCGCCGAATCAACTTTCAACAAGGAGTATTTCATGCGTTGCCGCTGGATGGCTGCCGTCGCTCTGCTCATCGGAGGTTCGGGCCAATTGCTTGCTCAAGAGGCCGGCGCAACGAAGCCACGGCTCGCGCCGCTCGACCTTCACTACATCCCCGGCGACGCCATCGCGGCCGCCGTCGTCCAGCCGCATCGTATGCTGACTTCGCCGCAGACCCAATGGTGGCCGACAGAGATTCTCTCGGCACTCGGTAAAAAGGAGTTTGGTTTCGACCCGCTCGAAGTCGAGCAGGCGATCGGCATCGTTAGCCTGCCCCGGCCAGGCGCAGGCAATCCGCTCGGCTGTATTTTGAAGTTCCGAGCGCCACTCAACGCAGAGGCGGTCGCGGCTAAAATCGTACCGCGCGGGAAAGAAGAAAAAATCGACGGGCATCGCGCTGTCGTTGGCGCTTCGGAATATCAGCCCAGCGTTGCATTTCCCGACGACCGCACCGCGGTTCTAGCCACTCGCGAAAACCTGGCCGTGCTGTTGGCCGCCAAGCCGGGGGAGGATCCACTGCACAAGCTGCTCAAATCGGCCGATGGCTCGCCCGACGTGGCCGTTTATTTTGTGATCGAGCCGATACGCCCGATGCTGGTGGAGGCTCTTCCAATGATGCAGCACTTCGCGCCCGAAGGACTGAAGGATTTGTTTGACCTGCCGATGACCGTCGATACGGCGAAATTGACGGCGAACCTCAAGACCGAAGGAGGAGACGGAGTCGTTTTTGACCTCACCCTTGGCACGCGCGATGCAGAGACGGCCGGCAATGTGGCCGCGGTAATCGAACGCGGTTTCCGCGCGGGCCGAGCGCTGCTGCTGGCGCAAATTTCTGAGGACATGGAGAAAGGGAGCGCCGAAGATCTTGAGATTAAAGTTGCCGCCATAAAGTATGTCGAGCGACTGAGCGATGGCATTCTGGCGGCCATGGGACCGAAAGCGACCGGCAATCAGGTGGCGATGCATGCCGACGTGCAAATTGGCACGGCTCAATGGGGGATGCTCGCCAGTTTGCTGATGCCTGCAATACAAGCTTCGCGCGAAGCGGCCCATCGCAATGCCTCGCAAAACAATCTCAAGCAAATTGCGCTCGGTCTGTTGAATTATGCAGACAAGCACAAACACCTGCCGGCGGTCGCCAACTTCGACAAGCAGGGTAAGCCGCTTTTGAGCTGGCGAGTTCACCTGCTCCCGGAAGCGGAGGAGGCGGCGCTTTACAAGGAATTTCACCTCGATGAACCCTGGGACAGCGACCACAATAAAAAGCTCATCGACCGGATGCCCGCCGTTTACAAGCACCCGAAGTTGCACGAAGTTGGAAAGACGGTTTATCTGGCCGTCGTCGGCGAAGGTGCTGCGTTTGAGGGAAACGACGGCCTCTCGTTGCAAAATTTCACCGACGGCACGAGCAACACGATCATGGTCGTCGAAGTGGCGCCCGAAAAAGCAGTCCCCTGGACCAAGCCCGAAGATTGGGAGTTCGATCCGGAGAAAGACGTTGACGTCAGCGAGTTCGGCGGTCTTTGGGAAGGCGGCATCTTCAATGCCGTCTTTGTCGACGGCCACGTCGCCGCGCTGACGAACTTTATTGAACCGGAGTTGTTGAAAAAGCTAATTACCCGTGCCGGCGGCGAAGTCGTGCAGGCACTCTAAGGATCGCGCCGGCATGAACACCTGTAAGTTAAGCAGGATCCATTGGCAACAGGTGCCCGAGCGCGCAGCATGAGGCGGCCCAAGAACTATACTCCAGGCATTTTCAAATCCGAGTCGCGCCCGTCAGGCAGCGGTCGGCGAAGGCTAGCCGTGAATGTAGCTCTTCAAATAGTGATTCTCGCGCGACAGTTCGTCGTGCTGCTGTTTCACCAAGTCGCCAATGGATATCAGGCCGACCAATTGACCGTCGTAGTTCAAAATCGGCAAGTGGCGGATGCGCCGCTCCGTCATTAGCCCCATTGCACTTTGCACGCTTTCGTCGGGCAGGCCGGTCATCGGATTACGCGTCATACAATCCGCGACAAGCAATTGATCGAGCGGCGATTGTTTCGCCGCACAGGCCCGCAAAATATCACGCTCGGTAATGATGCCCACCATGCGGCACGGGTCTTCGTCTTCGCAGACGACCAACGAACCGCAATTGTTACGCAGCAGCTTTTGCACCACATCGCCGAGTGTGGCACGAGGAGAAATGCTGAAAACCTGATGCCCTTTGTTCCGGAGGATTTCGTGCAACGACATTGATCCACTCCGAGTTGGCCAGCGAGACGAGTAAACCTCCCCCGAGGATTGCGGCATGCGCCGGCAAAAAATCTGCCGCAACTCTAAAAGCATAGCGCAACGATGGGTAAGATGTCAAAGCGATTGTCAAGGTTTTTTCGCAAAACCCGATCTGTGAAAAACTTCACAAAGTAGTCGAGCAGAGGTCGATAACACGAAGATAGGCCGATCTGGAGGTCTAACCGGCCAAGCCCATCCATTGCTGTGCTGCAATCTTCGAGGATTCATATGAAATGGTTGTTCGGCGGACGTCGCCTGGCGCTGGCATTGCTGCTCGCCACGACCACGATTCATTGGGCCAGTGCCGAGCAGCTCGTGATTCCGGGAACCGGCGTTAAAGTAAGCCAAGTCGGCGACAATTTCGAGGATTCCCAATGGTCGTATCGCTTTCAATTACCCAAAAGTAGCGAAGAAAACGACCAGCAGCAGCGGCTTCCCGGCGGCTACGCATCCAACGGCCGCTGGGCGGAGGCGCTGCTGCGGGGCCAACCAGACACGATTGAGCGAGTCGCCACGCCACCCGAAGGGCTGCCGGGAAGCGAAGGTTCGCTGCTGTTGGCCTCGCTCCACGCTGGCGTGCCAGGCCAGTTTAGCGGAAAGAGCGAGCAGGATGATTTTATTGCAAATGTCGCCACGCGGTTGGGCCATCAAATTTCGGTTGCCAAATCTCCCAGCATCGTCGTCCGCATCTTTCTACCACCGTGGGAAAAATGGGAGCAGCGGCGAGGCAATTCCTTCGGCTTTCGGGTCGCCTGCCAAGCCTGGACGACGGAGAAGGAGAAAACGAGCGGCCTATTCGGCATCAAGGCCATCGGCGCTGGATCGTCGCGAAAACGCAAGCTGGAAACCTATTGGCCCGGCATGTTCATCTACTACAACCAGGGCGGCGACGGCAAAGCAGGCGGCAATTCGGCGACACTGCTGATGCGGGCCGGACCCAACGGGGCCGATTTCCGCGGCCCGGAAATCAAGGAAACGGGCTGGTGGACGCTAGGGATGTCCATTGGCCGCGACGGCTGCGTCCACTATTTTGCCAAACAGGGCGTCGAAAACTTGACGGCCGCCGACCACCTTGCCTCGCAATACCCCTACGGCTTCCGCTGCGATCGGCTCGACACGTTTTTCTTCGACATCGTCTGCGGCAATCACGGCGATTGGTCCACGCCGTGGATCATTGACGATCCGTCGCTGTATGTGATTCCGTAGCACTGCGCAGCTTACCGCAGCTTGTCGCGATTGTTCCACGCCTGGGCGCGCTCTTCTTCCCAGCGTCGCTCTCGAGCGGCGGCACCGATCCAACCTTTGCGGTGGAAATAGTAGAGCATCGAGACGACGACCGCGGCCATGACGATCCAGACAAACGCATAACCGTACTTCCATTCCAATTCAGGAATGTACTTAAAATTCATCCCGTAGAGGCCGACGATGAACGAAAGCGGAATGAAGATCGTGGCGATAATCGTCAACACTTTCATGATTTCGTTCATCCGGTTGCTGACGGCCGACACATACAGATCGCGCAAGTCGGCGCCTAGCTCGCGATACGTTTCCAGCAAATCGAGCAACTGAATCGTGTGATCGTAGCAATCGCGGAAGTAAATTCGCGTGTCGTTGGAAATCAGCGAACAAGGATCGCGCGCCAAGGCGTGCAGCGCTTCGCGCGCCGGCCAAATCGCCCGCCGCAGCGTGAGCAAATCGTGCTTCACGTCATGTATCCGCGTGATGGTGCCACGAGAGGCGTGGACGAGGGCCTCCTCTTCCAGGCTTTCGACTTGTTCGCCGAGCAACTCCAGGATCGGAAAAAAGCTGTCGATGGCGGAATCCATCAGCGCGTAAGCCAGATAATCGCACCCGCGGTTGCGAATCTGTCCGCGCGCGGCTCGAATGCGCTGCCGCACCGGCTCGAAACTGTCTCCCGGCAATGTTTCTTGAAATGTCAGGATGAAGCTCTTACTCAAAAACATACTCACCTGCTCGCTTTCCAGCCGTTCGCCACCGTGAGCCATTCGCACGACCATGAAAATCTGATCGTCGTATTGTTCCACCTTGGCCCGCTGATGCAGATTGACGACGTCTTCCAAGGCCAGCGGGTGCAGCTTGAACATTTCGCCCAATTGGCGAATCGTGTCGGCATCTCCAAGGCCGTCGATGTTGATCCATGTGACGGGCCATTGGCCGACGAATTCCTGCAGGCTTTCGATATTTGCCACCGTCCGCTCTGCGAGTCGATCGGGGCCGTAAGCCATCACGGTCACAACGGGCGGCGGCGAGGACGGATCGGGCACGATCATGCCTGGCGACGCGCCGGGCAACGTGCGGCGATGAAACTTGTTCCGGCGGCGGTGTTTGCGGGACATGGTAGGCGGCAGGCGGTTGCGGCAAAGCCAAGCGGGCGGCTGATGGACTGAACAATTCTATGCTGCGTTTCGCGACCGATCGGCGCTGTTTTTTTGCGACGTCAACGACGGCGCCAGCAGGCTATCCGCACTCGGCAGGCCAGCGATCGGCCGAATGCGCAAATCCCGCTGCGGGAAAGCAATTTCGATACCTGCCTCGCGGAAGGCGCGATCGATCCTCGTGTTTAGCTCATGCAACACATTCATCCGATGTTCGACATGGGCCACGAATGCGCGCAATTCAAAATTCAACGCGCTTTCCCCGAAGCCCATAAAAAACGCCCCTGCCGGCGGTTCGCGGAGTACGTGCGGCGTAGTTCTGGCGACTTTGAGCAATAGCCGTTGCACTTGTTCCGTGTCGGAGCCGTAGGCGATGCCGATCGGAATCATGATCCGGCTGACGGGATCGGACAGCGTCCAGTTCACGAGCCGAGCCGTGATGAATTCTTTGTTCGGCACGATCAGCTCTTTGCGATCCCCATCGGTAATCGTGGTCGCCCGCATGTGGATTCGCGATACCGTGCCGGTTATCTCACCAACCGTCACCGTATCGCCGACACGAACTGGGCGCTCAAACAGCACGATCAAACCAGACACAAAATTCGCGAAAATCTCTTGCAATCCAAAGCCCAGGCCAAAGGTGACTGCTGCTACCAGCCATTGCACCTTGGGCCAGCCGATGCCGACAAAACCCGCGGCAACGGTGACTCCCGCGATTCCGATCGCATAACGCAAGACGGCAGCGACGGCATATCGCACCCCGGCGTCGAGCGGTAGACGGTGCAAAATTGCCGCTTCCAACAGGCCCGGTAGATTGTGGACCGCCACCACGGTCAAAGCGACTGCGATCGCCGCGTTCAACATATTGGCCAAGGTGAGCAGCGCCATTCCGCGGGAATCGTGCAGCAACGTTACTTGATTAAAGATTTGCAGTGCCGGCAACACTTCCGACCAAACCCAACCGAGACCAAAAACAAGCGCCGTAACGGTAATGCTGTGCAAGAGCCGCTCGGTCTGCACGTCAACTTTTTCGAGATCCACCTCGGATGGCGCTTCGGCCGCAGCGTCCAGCGTTTCGGCGGGCCTGCCGGCCGTTCCTGCATCGCCAACCAGCCGAACGGCCGATTCAATCGCGCATCGCCGGTAAACCGCGGTTAGCCAGCGCCTTAGCAGCGATTGCCCGACGACCAAGCCCATTACCAGCCACAAAGTTAATTCTAGCCGCCATGCCAATCGCAGCGCCGTGTAATAGTATCCCGCTGCCGCCAGGCCGCCGACGACCATCGGAATGGCCAGTAGCACGAAATACAGCGGCGTGGAAAGCCGATCGAGCCAGCTACCCGCCCGCATTACGAGCAATCGATGCAGCGCGCCGTGAGGCGGCTGAAGCGATCGAAACAGGAACACCGCGAGCAATCCCTGACTGACCAGAAAGAGCGCGCGGCCGAACGATTCGCTCCAGGCCTCGTTGGCTTGTGCTTCGAGCAATGCCACCATGGCAACGACCGGCGCGCCCAACATCGCCAACCAACTGACCTGTCGCCGCAATGCCGCCAGCGCTTCGGCCGGCCAGCCAAAGTGAGCTTCGGCCAGCCCATCGCGGCGACAGATTTGACGGGCCACCAGCAGCGGCAGCAAGACCACTGCCGTAACTTGAAGCGAATCGCCGAGCGCTTCGCTGAACTCGTCGCGAATATGGCTGCCGCCGGACACGAACCATCCCAGCATCCAAAGCAGCGCCGGCGTGGGGATGGAAATCAGCAGTGTCGCCAACGCGGCTTTCAATGCGCGCCGGATCGAAGCATGCGCATTGCCGCTGAACTCCGCGGCCGGACTTCCCAGCGACCTGATGGCTTGCTTCAAACGTCGGCGAGTGAATAGTACGAAGGCCAACGCGGCAACGGCCAGTCCCGCAAGAATTGGTTCTTCGTCGGCTTCATACAGTGCCGATTGCGCTGCATTCCACCAGTTTTGTGGATTGGCGAGCCAACCGATTGCTCCGACTGACTTTTTCACGTCCACTGGCGAAAGCGGCTCGACGCTGCGAATCCAGAGCACGCGCTCGTCGATAAAATTGCGATAGTCTGCTGCTTCTTGCACCAATACTCGTTGGTCCGAATCGACTTCCACGAGCTTGCGAAAATAGACGTCGTAGTCGCCGCGGAGCGATTCCAGGTACTCTTTCCGCGTGGTGAGCAGCGGCACCAAGTCGTCCGGGCCGATGGGACATGCGGCGGGAGATTGATCGCAGATTTCGCGGGCGCGCGACCGTAGGTCGCGAAAATCGGCAAGCTGCTCCTCCAAATCGAACAACTTCCATTGGACCGCGGAAATTTCGTCGCGCCGCTGGTCAATGGCGCGACGATGGGCGACGACCGACGCCAGGCCACTGCGTTGCTTTCGCAGCATCTGCCCAACGGGATTTGTCAATCCGGCGGCCTCGACTTTTTCCACGATGCGCTTATGTTCAGAACGCAAATTATCTAGCGCAATTCGCACGGTTTCGGCCATGCCGCCAAGCTGTTCGAGCTTTTCGGCAAGTTGTTTTCGCTCGTTCGCCAGTTCGCTGTTTTTATCGGCGAGACGACGAACCGACGAGTCGGCCGTCACGACTGCGCGGCGGGCATCGGCTGCCTGCTTCGCGGCTTCCTCGCGGCGGCGCGAATTCACCGCTTCGCGAAGCTCGGCCGCGAATCCGTCGAGCGCCGCGACCTTGCGTGCGGCCTCTTCGCCCTCAAGCCGGAGCACTTCGGCGGCCGGGCCGTCGTACCACCGCAACTCTTTCTCGAGCGCAGTGACCTCCAGTTCGAGAGACTTTCGGCGGGCCTCTCGTTGCACCCTCCTTGCCTTTGCCAGCGAAGACGGTTCGTCGCTATTGGCTGTCTCGCCGTCGGAAATTAACTTCTCCAAAGCCGTCCGCGCCGTCGCAATCGCCGGCGGTATCTCAAGTCGCCTGCGGCCGCGCCGCTGCGGTTCGTCCTTCTTCGCCGCAAGTGTCTTTCGTGATTCGGTCAACCGTTGTTCAACGTCGGCCAGCCGTTGTTCCCACGCCGAGAGTGGAGCAAGCGGGGCTAGGGGCTGTTCGACACTCGTTGGTTCACCCGACTCGCAGTTCAGGGTTTCAATGCGCGCGTCGGCATTGGATAACTTCTTCTCAAAATCTGCCAACCGAGCCGCCTGCTCGTCCGCTTGTCTTAGATCTTCAGCAGCGGTGCGATAGAGTTCAATGAGCTTGGCCTTGTCGGGCGTATCGTCGGGCGCGAAATCCAACTCCTTGAGCCGCGCGGCTACCGAATCGCGAGACGGCGCGTTAGATTCGCCTTTAGTGGTCGCGATTTGCGGCGGGTTCGCCGACGATTCCTTGGAAGGTTCGCTAGCATCGGTGGTGGCTGCCAAACCACGGATAGCCACCATCGTCGAAACAAAGCAGGCAAGGATTTGCCAACGTGCAGCAGGAGTTCGGTTGGAAATCTTCATACCAAGAACACTTGCGAGGCGGGGTCTGCCCGGCCAGAATTCGGCTCGGCAACGTGGTTAGACCAGGGCCGCGAAGCATAGCGATTCGACCAGAAAACGTCGATGTCAAAATGGAGAATCGACGGCAGGCCGGCAGGCCGTAGAACGGAGGAGAACAGACAAATTGTCGACCGTGGCGGCCCTTTTAACGACCGCGGATGCCGTGGTACTCCAGCGGCATTTCGTAATCTTTTCGCAGCGGGTGGCCGACCCAATCCTCGGGGCACAGAATTCGCCGCAGGGCGGGATGGCCGACAAATCGCACGCCACAAAGGTCGAATACTTCACGCTCGTGCCAATCGGCGGTGCGCCACACATCGCTCACGCTGGGCACTTCGGGCAGTTCACCAACCTCATCGTGCTTCCACCGCGGCAACATGACCTTGAGCACCAGGCTCACTCGATTGGGCACGCTCCACAGGTGATACACCAATTCGAGATGAGGTTGCCAAGCGACCTTTGCCGCCTTTTTCTCATCCGGCTCGAAATAGTCAACGGCTGTGATGCAGTTGAGCATATTGAATCGCAAATCGGCGTCGTCGCGCAGATAGGTGGCGACTTCGATAAGCCCCGCCGGCGAGACTTCGATCCAAGGATCGATTGCCTCCAGATTCGAACCCGTGATTTTGTCACCGAACTTCGATTTCAGTCGATCGAGAAACGATTGGCCACGCATGAGTGGAAGATTCGGGGTTCAGGGTTCAGAAGTCGAGGCAAGGTGGGAACGTTAGCGTCCGAAGTGATAGCAGTTCCATCGAATTCACACCGAAAGCGCCGCTTCGCGCTCGATCGTCATGCTCGGCGGCGTTCTCGTTGGACTCGTTTCGGCCCGTTCGGCGGTGACGGCACGGACCCAATCCAAATCGCCGCGACGCCAAACATAGGCGAAGCCAACCATCAGTACCGCGAAGAACACGAAAATGTCGATCAGCGCAAGCCGAGCAAGCGTATCGGCCGAAGCATGAACTGCCGCCGTGGTCGCCTCGGCCGGCGTCATATCGCTGGCCGCCGCACCCAACTCGCTCCCCTGCGGCACCGCCGAAGCGGGCACACCCAATTCGCGAAACAACCCGGCGACCGCCGGCGTCAGCACCGTTTCTGCTCCGCCTGCAGACGACACTTCGTTGACTACTTGCAAGCTTTCTGCCTTCAAGTTCGTCGCTTTGCCAAACACGCTGGCCCAAGGAAAGAAAAACGCCACTTCGACATCGAAAATGATAAACAGCAGCGCGACCACATAAAACCGAATATCGAATTGCACGAAGCTGGAACCGATCGTCGGCTCGCCGCATTCGTAGATCTCCAGCTTCTCCGCATTGGGCGCTTTGGGGCGCAGAAACTTTCCGACCACCAGGTTCACAAACAAAAAGATAAAGCCGAAGGCGACAAACAGCGCCAGATAGCCGGCAATTGCGGTGGGTGTGGTCATAAGTGGCAAGACTCTCGCGAAATCGAGGAAACCGCCATTCTAAGGCTCTGCCGCAGGTTTTCAAGCGTGAAATCGGGGTGATTGCGGCCACTTCAGCAAACGATGCGAAGTTTTCGGGCCGCTGGCCGGCCCAGAGGTTTCTGGCTTATCCGGATACTGGCTGACCTTCGGAGAACTTCGGTCGAGGCCCTATGCGACCGACGCATTTCGAGGAGGAGGAATTGTTCCCCGCGGTAAACAGCCAAGCCAACGTCATCCATCCACCGGCATTGCCGGGGTCGGCAGGATCAATTGATAGAAATCCAAATCCATCCACTGGCCAAATTTGAACCCGGCGTGCTCGATCCGGCCGCAGAAGCGGAAGCCGAACTTCTTGTGCAGGGCGATGCTAGGCTCGTTGGTCGAGTCGATGCCACCGACCACGACGTGATAGTCTTGCGACTTGGCCGCGTCGATCAGTTCCTGCATCAAGCGAGTGGCGACGCCTTGGCCGCGGAAACGCTTCTCGACATAGAGCGAATCTTCGACGGTATACTTATACGCCGGCCGCCAGCGGAAACTCCCGTACGTGGCGAATCCCATCAGCACGTCGTCGTCGTTGACGGCCCCAATCACCGGATACTTGCCCGCCGCCTTTTCGGCGAACCATTCGGTCATCGATTCCAGGGTGCGCGGATGATATTCGTACAGCGCCCGCGTATTCACAATGGCTTCGTTCAAAATCGCCAGGATTTGCGGTGCATATTCGATGCCGCAGGAAACGATCTTGATCGACATGTTCTCGGGGCGTGCCGAGCGGCAAGCCAGAAAACGCTACAGGAGTTAGTGGCCGGTGCGATCGTCAACAACCTCGTGACCGTGCGATTCTCCGCCAGCATCGACCGATGCATCCGCCGTCAGCGACTGCCGACCCGCGAAGCCCGCTTCCAATTCATGCCAAAACAGCACTTCCGGCTCTCCCAGCTTCCAGCATAGATAGGCTGGCTGATCGTCGATCAGGGTGGGGAAATCGACCAGCCCTTCCAGCCCGTTTTTCGGCTCGACGCCGAGACGTTGCAGCTCTTCGACGTAGTCTCGCAGCCGCTGGCCATCTTTTTCCAACTCCTCTTCGATTTGGTTTAGCTCTTCGCCGTAAACGTCGTCTTTGTCGCCGTTTCGCCCGGCCAGAAGCTGCGTCAGCCGTTGGCGGCGTTCATAGACGTCGCGCGATAAATCGGTGAGGTCTCTGACGATCGCCCGCACCAATGGCAGCATGGCGTTGGCTTCGTCGATGGTAAAGTACTTCTTGCGTTCGGCATCGCGGGTGTTGCTGCTCATGTTCGTATACCTCGGTGGTCAAATTGACCGGTCAAAGATGCAAATTCCATGGTTCAAGCAAATCTAGCGCCAAACGGCCAACCGACAAATCTGCTACTGATTCGGCCCTCCATGCACCGGCTCGACAATCACTTTCGATTCCGCCACGGCTGTTGGATTCAAGGTTGCGCGCCCCCAGGCCACATCGAGCGGCAGCCGCGAGAAATCGACAATACACCCATCGCGGCTATAGCAGCTCAAATCGTGCGACGCCCCCATAAAGATACAATCGACCGGACAAGGTTCGACACATAATGCGCAAAACATGCACTTGGAATAATCGATCGTATAACCCGTGACCTTGAACCCTTTGCCGTTGGTGACCCGCTCTTTGCCAATATAGATGCAATCGACTGGGCACGCCTTGGCGCATTGATCGCAGGCGATGCACGTCGTGAGATCGAAGCGATGAAAGCCGCGATAGCGCGAGGCCACCGGCACCGGCTTCTCCGGATACTCGAACTGATGGGTAAACGTGCCCCGCTCCGGCTCGTAGGTCTTGATCCAATACCGCAGCGTCACCCACATGCCCTGGGCCACGGTAAACACAGCATCCCAAATGTCTTTCAACCAGCGAATCATGGTCACAAACCTTCCAAGCGGCGGCGAAGATTTCGCCCGATCGATGCCGACACGTCACGTTCGAACACTCCTCAAATTATAAGCAGAAGTGCTATTCCCGCAAGCGACAGCTTCCGCGGATCCAAGGCAAATCCCCTTGTCCTCTTGGGCATTCTGGATGGCAGCCTGAATCGCCAGCGACGGCGGCGGCAAAGTCGATTTTCCGGTGTTTTCTCCGTTCGTTCCGGCTGCCACGGCAGGCCTGCCAAACCGCTCTTTCGGCGATCGCGCTTGCACTGCCCCTTGCGAGTCGATGCGTTTCCGAGCCGCGTCTGTCGGCAAAAGGAGCCGGCTCAACCGCTTCCTGACGGTCGCGGTTCCGACCGGTGAGCGGTGAGCGGCTAGCGCGGTGTTCCTCGCTGGGCGGTTGGTTGATCTCGGGGCATTTGCGTTTGGCGCGGTGGTGTGATTTTCGAAAAAAAATTTTTGTGTTGGAAATGAAGGAATCGGAAAAGTGCGTTTTTCCCGAGCGCTATGCGGATTCTTGCGGAATTCATTTCCGGTTCATTTCCGGGGGGGTGCGCAAAAAAACGGCGGGCGGAAGCGAAATGGATCGAGAATTTACGAGTGTTTTTGAGGTTTGAGGCGTGGCGAGGGTCGATGGAAAATAAGGGGGTGGCTGGGAGCGAGGGTTCAGGGTTCAGGGGCAAAACACTCATTGCTTCATGCTTCATGCAGAGGTTCTCGCGAATGCTGCCTCCGTCGGACGCTGCGTCACCAAGTATACAGGCGTTCAAAGATCTGTCAAGGGGCAAGTCGGAGCGATTTGGCGTGAGGCAAGCGGCAGGCGCTGCGGGGGATGAAACCGCGGCTGGCAAGACTGCGACGCGGAATCTGCGAGGAACATGCCGACGATACGCTTCCATTTGACGAAGCGAAAAAGTTGACCTAGGGTTCAAGTACCAGGCGTTCCAAAGTCCTCGGAAGCGCCTCTCGTCAATATCAGCACTCGCGTTGGATTTGCCTCGAATCGTCTGCTTTCGCAAGGTGCCGCGCTCGGCGTGCGCGCGTCGATGGCGCTTGGTTCGATTGCGAACTCTGCCCCACTTCTGCCCCATTCTGCATCATGTCGCCAAGAAAAAAACGCTCTCGACCCATCCACTTTGAAGCCCTTGAGCCGCGGCAAATGCTGGCTAACGGCGTGACCGCTTCGATGAACTCCCACGGGCTATTGAAAATCGTCGGCACGAACGACGACGATCGGATTTTTGTCCGGCAATCGGACGGCAAGATCAGCGTAAAGGGCATCAGCGGGCATTGGTCGACGTCCAGAATCAGTGCTGTTCGGGTCGATTTGCGCGGCGGCGACGACTACATTTCGCTGAATAGCAAAGCCAATGGCGGACGCCAAGACATCACTGAAATATTCCGCATCAACTCGGGCGGCGGCCAGGAACGAGTTCGGCTTGCCGGCCCGATCGATATCTATTTCAAGGGGACTGGACATCAACTGGTGGTCAAGAAAAGCGGCGTGACCTTGGATGGCGACCCCGTCGATACGCAAGCGGCCGAGCCGCCCGTCGATCCTGGTCCGCAGCCACCCACCCCAGGAATTGACCCGATTCCCAATCCTCCGAATCCACCAGTTCCGCAGCCTCCTCCCGACGCGGCCGGAATCACGGTCACGCCCACCTCGGGGCTAACGACCAGCGAAGCCGGCGCGGCCGCCGCCTTCTCGGTGGTGCTCAACAGCCAGCCCACCGCCAATGTCACGATCGGCATCAGCACCAGCAATGCCGCGGAAGGAACGGTCTCGACTTCCTCCTTGGTGTTTACGCCGCAGAACTGGAATACGGCGCAGACCGTGACCGTCACCGGTGTGAACGACGCGGTCGATGACGGCAATGTGGCCTATACGATTCGCACCGGGGCCGCCACCAGCGCCGATGCCAACTATAGCGGCTTGAACGCTCTGGACGTCTCGGTCAGCAACACGGACAACGACACAGCAGGGATCACGGTCACGCCCACCTCGGGCCTGGTAACGACCGAAGCCGGCGGCACGGCTGCCTTCACCGTGAAGCTCAACAGCCAGCCCACCGCCAATGTCACGATCGGCATCAGCACCAGCAATGCGGCGGAAGGAACGGTCTCGACTTCCTCCCTGGTGTTTACGCCGCAGAACTGGAATACCGCGCAGACCGTGACCGTCACCGGTGTGAACGACGCGGTCGATGACGGCAATGTGGCCTATACGATTCGCACCGGGGCCGCCACCAGCGCCGATGCCAACTATAACGGCTTGGATGCCGCCGATGTCGCGGTCACCAATAACGATGACGATCCGACGCCGACAGACCCCGATCCGCCGACTTGGTTCGACGAGAACTTGCACGACGCGGCGCTGATCAGTCTTGCTGAAGACTTCTACGACGACGGCAAGCTGGACCGCACCGATATGATTTCGATCTTCCAGGCCGTCGCGGCTGGCGGCGTGAGTTCCACCGAATTCACGGATTTGACGGCGATGGTGACCACCGTGTCGCTGTTTGGCAGCCTTGGCTACGTGCAAAAACTATCGAGCTACATCGTCCAGGGCAACTCCGCCAACGCGAAGTATCAAGGAGCAACCTTAGGCAATCTAGCGGCAGGCTCGACCGCAGCGCAGTTGGGCAACTTGGTCAACAAATGGTTCTTGGGGCTAGATCGTCCGACTGCCGGAGCCAGCTACTCGCTCGTTTCGGGAAGCTTATTTGTCAACGGCGCAGCATATACGGACGTAGCGCAAGGCAGTCTGAACGACTGTGCATTTTTAGCGTCGTTGGCAGAGACGGCCCTGCGCAGCAACGCGACGATCACCAGCATGTTCATCGTCAACGGCGATGGCACGTATACTGTGCGGTTCTATCATGATGGCGTAGCAGAATTTGTCACTGTCGATTCTTACCTTCCGGCTGGCGGGACAAGGTATGCCCGTGTCATCGGCGGCGAGTTGTGGGTTGCGTTAGCCGAGAAGGCCTATGCACAAGCAAAAGAAATGAGCTGGTTTCTCGGAGCGACTAACAGTTATAGCTCAATTGAATGGCAGTTCGCATTCATGACGCTGGAGAACGTAACCGGACAATCGACCACCGCGTTTACGTATGTGATTGATGCATCGGGTCTGAATACTTTCGCAACTGCCTATAATGCCGGCGAACTGATCTGCGTCCTGTCGAAATCGAGCGGAACGCAATCTGGTGTCGTTGCCAATCACGCTTATGCAGTCATTGGCTATAACTCAGCTTCTCAGACGGTAACTCTCTTTAACCCTTGGGGCGTCGGGAGTTCCAATGGCGGCATACTAACGCTGACCTGGACACAGATCCAAAGCAGCTTCCAGTATTTTGATCGCACGATATAAGATGAACGTCGGGTGCAAAAAAAACGGCCACAAAGTGGCCGTTTTCGCAATACCTTGCTGTTGATGTGTACCTCAAACACCGCAAATATCAGATCGCCATCATGTCGTGACGTATTTCCGTCTATGGCGAACAGAAACTAGGGCACCAACCAAAATTAAACCACTCCACACGAGCATGCTAGATGCTTCTGGAACAGCGGTGCCACCGGGAGGTGACCACGAGGCATGGTATTGATCAGGCTGAGTAATTATATTCTCGACGAAAACCCCAACCCCTACAAGGGAACTGGGCGTGGGCAAGGCAAGGAATGTAGCGCCTGACACCCCTGGCGGGAACAATGGATTATTAGCGAGTGTTACAGAATCTTCGACAATTCCGCTCCCGGCGTCATACCAAATTCCGATTTTCCAGGTCTGATTATTGTCATTTGTGTTTAGTTCAGCCAAAATATCACCAGACGAAACGCTGGAAATGAACGCCGCCAAATCAATCGCATTCAATGTGTAGTAAATATTTCCACCAACGCCTAAGATATTTGTCGCTCCGGCATCACCGGTCATCGGTTTTACACCATCTGCGTATGTAGGGCTTGCGGTGAGTGGATTACCATAAACATTAATGTAGCCAGACGAAGAATAAATATCCATTCCCAACAATTCACTCGTCGTAAACACTCGGAAGGCAGCGTTTGCACTCGCCGAGAAAAGAGTTACGACACTCGCCAGCAAAGCCAATGTTCCTATTGTCCGAATTCGTTTCATGGCTAATCCCTTTCCTAAAAATTAGGTATGGTTTTTTCGATCTGATAGGCGTCTCAAATTCCTAAGTGCCTACCACTTATTTCCCGCCAGCCGTCAATTCCTGACAATTGGAAACGCGAAAATGGCAAAATTTTCTTTCCGTATCGTCATAACTCTCGATTACAGAATTACTTACAATCACACCGAAGCGGTCGTTCCGAGTAAATTGTGGGCTGGATCTTGAAACCGGAGGAAGAACAGCTTTCACAGCGCGGTCGCTTTATTACGCACCACAACTCCGTATTATGCAATAGGAGCCGCTAAAGATTCGTTACAACGACAATTTTGATTTTGCTCTCGACAACTCGTGGCAGTTTATGCTAATTGAAATTCCGCGGCACGATGCTTGCTGAGGGGATTTACAGGTTTTCGGGCCATTTTTTTGATAAAGGAGCGAATTGTGGCGAAGTCACCCCCCACCGTCGATCCTCGCGCGATCGTTGAAACGCCCGAAAAATCGCCGACGCCTCAACGATTGGTCGCAAGCATGCAGGAGTTGTCCCGGCTGGATCGGGCCAAGACGGGCGCACACGATGCACTGCGCCTCTGGCTCCGCTGGAACGCCATTCACGAAACGTTGGCCAAGTCGATGTTCAACAAGCGGCACGATCAGACCGAGCTCGAGCGGCTGATGGATGAGGCGGAAGACCTTCGGCGTCAA
The DNA here is from genome assembly GCA_020851115.1 of Pirellulales bacterium. Taxonomy (GTDB): domain Bacteria; phylum Planctomycetota; class Planctomycetia; order Pirellulales; family JADZDJ01; genus JADZDJ01. Next base: position 33,730 of record JADZDJ010000143.1, on the reverse strand, counting down.
GCGATCCAGCTTTCGATGGAATGCCTGCTGGAGCAAGGCTAACATTGCCTGCCCAGGATTATCCGGCCGGTGGCGCGACGATGACGCGGCGCTAGTGCGAATCCGCGGCCGCGACGACGATCTGACCAGCGGAGGTTGACGCACTGCCAAGTTGGGTTGGCCATGGCTTCCTCAAGGGCGCGGCCCGGATTCGGCCATGCGATATTCCCCATCGACGGAGGATGGAATGATTGCCACGATTTCTCCCAAAGAACTTGCCGAATTGCCGGCCGCCGGGCAAGGGGTGCAACTGATTGACGTTCGCACTCCGGCCGAGTTCCGCGAAGTACACGTCGATTTTGCCCGCAACATTCCACTCGACCGCCTGACGGCCGATGCCGTGAAAGAGGTCGCTCAGGCCGATCGGCCCGTGTACTTCATTTGCCGGTCGGGCAGTCGGGGAAAGCAAGCCTGCGAGCGACTTTCGGCGGCGGGGCTGAACGCGATCAACGTCGAGGGGGGCACCCTGGCGTGGGCCGATGCCGGCCTGCCGGTCGTGCGCGGCAAGAAGACACTCTCGCTGGAACGGCAAGTCCGCATCGCTGCCGGTTCGATCGTGCTGATCAGTTCCATCTTGGCGCTGCTGGTACACCCTTATTTCGCCGGATTGGCCGCATTCGTAGGCGCCGGTCTCGTGTTTGCCGGGGTCACGGACACCTGCGGAATGGCGCTTGTGCTCGCTCGCATGCCCTGGAATCAGGCCAGCGGCGGCGACGGAACTGCATGCTGCACATAGCCTCGTGCGCCGCTGGCCTGCCCCCCAATCGCGGATCCAATGGTGATGAGAGTCTAGCCGGCCTGGAGGGCCAAGAGGACTCTTGATGACGGCGAAACGTAGAAAACGGCACCATCCGCAGCAAGTGGTTCGAAAGCTTCGAGATGCCGATGCGATGCTGAACGCCGGGAAGGACTTGGCGGCGATCGTGGTTGCCATCCAATCGCCACCGTCGGGGAGCAGGGCGGCATGGAAATTTACATTGATTGATGCGATCGAGTCCCTTCTTCAAGCATGGGCAGCCTGCCAGCTAGTTTTTCCGATGTTATTCCGGTAGCGTGTAGCGCGCTTCGACGAGGCTGCGGATCAGTTTGCGGGTTTCGGCCGGTCGCAGATCCCGACGCTGTTCGATTCGCTCGGCCTGGTCGGCCAGGTACTTGTCCTTGACCGCGTCTCGAAACCAGCGGGAATAGTCTCCTTGGCGCAAGTGAAACAGCCAGGTTTCCTCATCGACGCCATCGGCGATCTGCGAAAAAACAACCAGGTTCTGGGCCTTGAGATTCTGACGCCCCTTGGGTCCGCGGAAATAGAAGCTGTGATGGCGCATATCCCCTTCGGCGTACTTGCGACGGTGCCGTAGGCGCTCGGCGCGGCCGGCCGCGGCATCCATGGAAAATGGCGGTTGGCCGCGATGCGGAAACCAGACGACGACCTTTCCTCTTTGGTACGAAAGCCCCTCGGGCCATACCAGCGTCTCACCAATCGCATCGCCAACTTGCTTCAAAGTGTCGCGCGGCGAACTCCCGACCGCAATCACCACATCGACCAGCGAAAGGGTCAGAGGCGCAAGATGGTCGGGGTGAACGGTTACTAGCACCGTCTCTCCCAGCTTGTGGGGCAGCAGCTTGCCGAGATGCGACCACTCGGCAGGGATCATGTGATGCGCCTCGTCGAGGACGATCCAGTGCGGGCGGCCGGTTCGCGTCCGCATGGCTTGCAGGTTCGGCAAGAGTTGCGCGAAGAATAGCGGCCGATCCGCCAATGGGATTCCCAGCAGATTCACGTTGATATTGACCTTCCGGTCTTCCAGGAAAGCAAGCACCTCGCTCACGGTGACGGCGTGGCACTGGTTGCCGATCGTAAATACTTCCGGCAGTGCGCCGTAATCTCCTTCAGGATCGACGATGCAGAGTTGATACGCCCGTTCCATCAGCCGTTCGATGACGGCACAGGCAAAAGTCGATTTGCCGCTGCCGGAAGGCCCGGCGATCAGGATGTTGATGCCGTAGGGCGCGACGCTGACGGCCGTCCCATCCGCGCGCGTGCCGATCGTAATCAAGTTCTTGTCCAACCGCCCATGCGTATGAGAGAGGTCGTCGTCGATCAATTCGTCGATCAGCTCGACAACTCCCTGGCCGGCTTCTCCTTTCGTCACGAAGGCGGCGAGTTTTTGAATGGAGGGCGCTGCGTTTGCCACCGCCACCGCGCATTCGCAGCGGTTGAGGAAGGAGTGATCGTTCTCGGCGTAGACGACGCCGACCGTCTCGTGCGGAGAAAGGCCGAGCTTCCGTAGCGCATGGTCCATTCCCGTCGCCTTGTTCACACCGGTGGGAAGCACCATGACTGCCGCCCTGTTGAAGATCACATGCAATTCAAGCCCCGTTTCCTGAATCGCCTGCAGCACCGCATTGTGATAGGGTAGCCAGGTGGCGACCACCACTCGCCCAGTCTCGAACGGAACGTCGAGCGCTTTCAATCGCTCGGTAAACTCCGGCGAAGGCGGGTTGGCCAGCAACGTTTCCTGCCGCGTGCGCGGCTCGTAGATGACGGCCCCGTTTTCGGCCACGATGTAATCGAACAGGTGAGCGCGGGGCAAGATCGCGAGCAGTTCTTCCAGCCGCCTACCGGTGACGAGAATCGCTCGACGGCCAGACGTCCGCAGGCGCTCGATTGCCTTGACCGTGGCATCCGCCAACTTGCCGTCGGTGGCAATCGTGCCGTCATAGTCGGTAACAAGCGCCAGGTATCGCATCTGGATGCCTTGAGGAAAATTCAGTCGCCTTCGATGCTCGGACCCTCGACCAGCATAGCTGGCACTCACCGCATTGAAACAGCCCCTCTCATCCGGCAAGGCACCTTTGCAATCGAGCATCGGCCACTAAGAAATGCGCACATCTGATCGGATCACCGGTCGCTCTTGCTTGTGGGAAGACATTCAAATTACATGAGGATGTTGGGGCGATACGCAAGATAGGTTGCAACCAGCGCAAAAGTGGTCGCCCGGCTTAACTGCGCATGGCTTTTTCCGCGGGCACTTCAGTAATCAGTCGCGCCGATCGATTGCGCGTGAAATACATCCAGGCCCATTGGACCAGAACCAAGAGGCGGTTTTGGAACTGCACGATGTTGATGAGGTGGATCAAGAGCCAGATCCACCAGGCCAACCAGCCGGAGAATTTCCATTTGCCGATTTCGGCCACTGCCGCGTGACGACCGATCGTGGCGAGACTGCCCCGATTTTTATAGCGAAACGGAGGCAAGGACCGACCTTGAAGGCGCGCGGCGATCAGCTTGCCAACGTAGCGGCCTTGTTGGATGGCGGTTTGAGCAACGCCGGGGAGCGGCCGGCCGGAAGGGTCGTTGAAGTGGGCAAGGTCGCCGATGATGAAGAGTTCTGGATGGCCAGGGATGCTGCAGTCGGAGGCGACGACGACACGGCCGGCGCGGTCGATTTCGGCACCGGTGAGTTGGGCGATCGATCGGCCGAGTGGTGATGCCGCAACGCCGGCGGCCCAAAGGACGGTGCGCGCGGCGATCGTTTCCAGTTGCTGGCCGCATTGCACGGTGACCTGGTGCGGCTTCACATCGGTCACCTGGCAATTCGTGCGCACCACGACGGCCAACTTTTCCAGCGAAGCAAGCGCCTTGGCGGAAAGCTGTTCGGGAAACGATTGTAGCATCCGGCCGGCGGCCTCGACGATGATGACCTCGGCATCGGCCGGATTGATGCGACGAAAGTTGCCGCGGAGCGTTTCGCGCGACAATTCGCTGACCATGCCGGCTAGCTCAACGCCGGTCGGCCCGCCGCCGACAATCACAAAGGTGAGCCAGGCGCGGACGGCGGCAAGATCGGTTTCGCGCTCGGCCTGTTCGAAAGCGGAGAGGATGCGGCCGCGAATTAGGGTGGCGTCTTCGACGGTTTTCAGCCCTGGCGCGAGCGGCTCCCAATCGTCGCGGCCGAAGTATTGGTGGCGGACACCCGTGGCGACAACGAGCGTGTCGTAGGGCAATTGGCCGTCGCCGAGTAGGATGCGACGCTCGGCGACATCGACGCCGGTCACTTCTCCCAACAGCACTTCGCAGTTTGCTTGACGCTTGAGCAACGCACGCAGCGGCGCGGCAATGTTCGCCGGCGAGAGGCCGCCGGTGGCGACTTGATACAGCAGCGGCTGAAAGAGGTGGAAATTTCGGCGATCGACTAGCGTCACTTGAACCGGGGCTTTACGCAGCTTGCGGGCGACGTTGAGGCCGCCGAATCCACCACCGACAACGACGACGCGAGGTGCGTTATCCATTGCGATGAACGCAGGGTAGACGGAAGGCGGAAATTGGCATGGGAGAGTCGGCCTTCTTTTCCTCAGCTTGGATGCCACCGTCTTGTTGGCCGCCCTCGTCACGTTTGTCTTGCGATTGATGACCCTCTTCTGAATGCTGACCGCTCTTTTCCGGATCGTGACTCTTAGTTTTGTCGTGCTCGCTTTCGTCGTGCTGATCGACGGCCGGCGTGGAAGCGGGCTGTTTTCCTGCCTGCAAATCGATCAGATCTTGCAGTACGAAATCCGTGGGCAAGTCGGCACCGGTCGATTGACCGAGGACTTTTTTATACTTGTTGATCTCCTCGACCAGATCATCGGCCATGATCGAGTTGGTGCGCAAGATCGGCGAAATTTTCAGTACTTCGTCCCATTTTTTGAACGCCTGTTCGTACAATTCGGCGGACTTGACCAGGTCGCTTTCGGGGTAATAGGCCTTGGCCGCGTCGCGCAGCAGTGTGCGGGCTTCGATGCAGGCGTCGGTAGGCTCAACGCGGCAGCGTTCGTTCCAGTAGTTGAAGTTGACGATGTCGCGATAGGTATCGATCGTGTTGGCTTTCTGCTCGAGGTCGGCGATCTCGGCGGAGATTTCGCGGGCGGCCGCGCGCTGTTCGGCCGGGGCGCGCAGCGCGACTTCTTCCCAAGTGACTTTTGTTTGCTGCTCGAAGGCGTAGCCGATTTGGCTTTCATCGGCCGTTCGCTCGGCTGGCTTCTTATCGAGGATGGCGCGCTGCGCCTCGCTGAGCTTGGCCCGCTTTTCTTGAAAGATTGATTCGCGCTCGCCGGGGAGGAGATCTTCCAGCTTCTTTCCCAAGCTTTCAATCTGGCCGCGAAGCGCTTCCAGATCTTCCAGATGCACCGAGTAGCCGTAGGACGTCATGAGATCGCGCTTCTTATATGCATCCCAACTGGCCGCGGCATTTTCCCAAGCGGTCTTGGCCTGGTCGCCAATCACGCCGTCTTCTTCTAGATTTTCCGCGTAGGAGATGAGGGCCATTGGTATGCTGTCGTGGAAGAGCAGTGGACCTGGCGCACGTTCGCCCGGCTTTGTTTGACTGGCGCCCGGATGGCCGGTGATGTAAACGCGAAGCCGCTTGCCTGAATCGACGAGCTTTTGTCCGTTTCGATACCACTCGTAGCTCACTAGCCAGTTATCGGTGAGCTTTGCTCCTTTTTCTTCCTGCAGCTTCTTGAACAAACGGCGATATTGCACCTTTTCGTCGGCACGGCCAATTTTGTTGCCGTAGAACCAGCCGATTTTAGCGGGAAACCGCGGGTCGGACTGGTTGTAATCGAGGCCTTTTTTCAAAAACTCAATGCCGTCCATGACCCAGGTGAAGCGGTCGCGGTAGTCGTCGAACTCGACGGAAATGTTGTACGACAGATTGTGGGCTTGAAAATCCCAGATGCTGAAGAAGTTTGGCTGCAAGCGGGTGATTTGTTCCAGCACGGCACGCAGGCTCATCCAATCTTCGACCATCTGATAGTGCTGAGCGCGGTTCCAGAGCATCACCACCGCGACGCCGCGCAGACCGAGCGTGGCCAGCTTGGCAGTTTCGCTGGCCGGGTCGATTTCGCCCAGCGAGGCCTGGGCCAAGCCGTGCGTATCGCGCTCCTGCGCAAGCGTGCCCCCCTTGGTCAGCGCGCCATTGACATCGAGCGACGCCGGTCGGCCAAGCACGTAGAGCGGAACAATGAGGACGGCAATCGCCACAATATAGGCAATTTTGCGGTAAAAACTACGGCGTTCGGTCATTGCGCCACCTCTCGCATGCGGAAGAAGATTAGGCCGGCCAGACAAGTCGCAAACACGAAGGCCGCCATCTTGGTCGCTTGCTCCAAGACGAGATCGCCGGGGATATTGAACCCGCTGGCGACGAAGTTCACATTGCTGAATGTGGTGAAATCGGGCAAGAGATCGGTGAACGCTTTCATGACATTTAGCGCAACCTTATCGATCCAATAGACGATCTGGATGCCGGCACTGTCGTTGTATTCGGCGGTGATCGACTTCTGAGTAATCAAGCGAATGAACGACTCCACCGGCCCGCCGCCGGGAACCAGCTTGCGGTTGTTTTCCATCAGACTGCGGAACAGCTTGGCGATGCTTTCCGCAAAGAAGCCCATCACAATGCAACCCAGCGTGGCCACCATCGCCACAGGGCCACTGACGAAAGTGCTGAACATTACTCCGAGGGAGACGACCAGCACCATCTGCATCCAGATGCTCAGGTATCCTTTGACGAAGTTCATGGCGAACGACGCGTTGCCGGCGCGAATGTAGAGATCTGGCGGGGCCATGCCGAGATATTGCCCCGGTTCGACGCACTGCAAATGGACTTCGAGCTGGCCGTCGTGAACCAAGTCTTTGAATAGATCGATCGGCGGCTCGTTCTCGCCGGCGCTCATCTTCGCCAGCTCGCGGGGGAAAAACCGCAGGTTCGTCTCCGCGTCTTTCGTGGGGAAAATTTGCGGTTCGCTCTCGGCCTGCGTCGAAGGGTTCTTGAGCCACAAGCGGCTGGTGATACCCTGCTCGATCTTCCCCTTATGTGTACGAAACACACGAATTGTCATTTCCAAGGGCAGGCCGCGGTCTTCTTCCGGCCGATCGCCGAACAGCACCTTTTCATCGACGCCGTCGAAGATCCAAACCGCCTTGGCAAGCGTACCGCCGTCGATGAAACCGCGGTAATCCCATTCTTTTCCGACACTAATACCTTTTTCCTTCAAATTGCCATCGCGGTCGATGATTTTCAATTTGCCACGCACCGGGACGCGGGCGACCAGCAAGTCTTCGTGTGGGCCGACGGCGAATTGCTGTTTGCCGTCGATTTCGGTCATGGTGACGTGGTGCTTGTGGCCGTGTTTGATATCGGTTTCCAGCGTGCCGTCGTCATTCAGGATGACGTCGTGCTGATGATGCTGACCAATCTGCGTCCTGCCCACGATGCCGGACTTGGTCTGGCCGATCGCGATTTTCTTACCAGCGACCGTGAGGTCTTCCGCAGTAAACGCGTGGGTGTGGCTGAGAGATCGAATGACAAACAAATAGCTCCCCAACCCCATCACCGCCAGCAACACGGTGCCGATCAATGTGAAGCCCAAGATGCGGCCCAACACAATCTCGCTCGAACGCACCGGCTTGGTGACCACCGTGGTGATCGTGCGGTTTTTAACATCGGCCGGTAGGCTGAAGGCACTCATAAAGAGCGCCAGAATTAGGACCAAGTAGGTCGTCCACGATAACACGAACGAAAGATACAGCGGCCCCGGCGCTGGGCTGGTCGGATCGAGAAACCAACCGGCGAAGGTCAATATCACGGCGAAGGCGACGAGCGCGATCCAAACCCGGCGTCGCATCGACTCCTGCACCGCTAGTCGCGTTAAGGCCCACACGCGCCGCGGCGACATCCGCACCAAATCAATCGCTGCGCCTAGCACGCTGCGATACAAAACATCGCCGGCCTGCATCGGCCCATAACGAAACGCCGACACGATGTATCCCAACACCACCGCGACCAACACGACGATCAGCGACGTCATGCCGAATTGTTGCAGCGCCGACTGTAGCCAGTTGGAATAGTGCGGGACTTCCTCGTAGAGAACCATGGGGGCGAATGACGAATGACGAAAAAATGAATTCGAAACAAATTCGAGCGTTAGGCAGATTCCGAAGGCGCTCTGCGTCCCGGTCGCGCTTCGCTGTCGTGGACGATGCTGAGGAACAGTTCTTCAAGCGTCGTTGTGGGGTTTTCCATGCCGAACACTTGGCCGTGATGGCGCTCGACGACGGATTGAATTTCGGCCTTGCACGCATCGGTCAAGGCGCTCGTGCGAATTTGCGTGACATCGCGCAATTTGAGCAAACTATCGACGCGGCCGAGTTCTTTCAATTCGCCCTGATGAAGAATCGCAATTCGGTCGCAAACGTCTTGCACGTCGGCCAGCAAATGGCTGCACATGACGACGGTTTTGCCTTGAGCTTTGAGGCTGAGAATCAGGTCTTTCATCTCGCGAGTCCCGATCGGATCGAGACCACTGGTCGGCTCGTCGAGCAAGATGAGGTCGGGGTTGTTGATCAGCGCTTGAGCCAGGCCCAATCGACGGGCCATCCCCTTGGAATACTCGCGCATCTGCCGGCGGCGAGCGCCCGCCAATCCGACTTTGTGAATCAATTCGTTCGATCGCTGTTTGCGAATGGCCGGCGGCATGTCGAACAATCGGCCATAGAAATCGAGGGTCTCTTCGGCATTCAAAAACTTATAAAGATAGGTTTCCTCCGGCAAATATCCGATACGCTCGTTCTTTCGCACTTCGGTGGCATCTTTTCCCAGCACGATTGCCCGACCGGTGGTCGGAAACAGCAAGCCGAGCAGCAGCTTGATGGTCGTCGATTTTCCCGATCCATTCGGGCCGAGCAGGCCGAAAACTTCTCCGCGATAGACCGTCAGATCGAGCGCACGCAAAGCTCGTACTTTTTGACGGCCCCAAAAATCGCGGTAAGTCTTGGAAAGATTCCGGGTTTCGATGACCGGCTCTGGGCCGGGCGTTGCCGCGGGAGAAGCTTGGGGAGCTGGGGCCGCCGCTGTCGACATTTTCGTTCGCTCCTGCGATATGAACTGAGAATTGGATTGAAAAAGGCAAAAATCCTGGGAATCAGGATGCACGCACGGGGATATGGGCCGGAAATTGAATTGAACGTCGATCGGCTGAATGGTTGTCAGTTCAGCGACGTTGCCTGCGTCAGTCCCCCCTCATCAAAGTATGAGCGATTGAGCCTACGGAGATGCATTGGCGGCAACGCCCACGGCGCGCGAAAAGACTCCGCCGATTGCCCCGCCTTTTTACGCCGCACGGCCGGAAATGGTTCGTGGATCGATGCATCAAAGCCTTGTGAAATCGCACTATACGATGAATTCGTCGGAGTTTTCAAGGAACCAACATTCCACAAGAGTCCATTCAGCGAAAAAACGCGGATTCGAAATGATTTTCAGGCGCAGCTTCCACGGCGTACGAAACGAAGGGTTGCGGCACAACGGCATCTGGCCACCCGCGCGCTAAATGTCTTTGGTCCGCAATCGGCGAAGCGATTGTACCTTTTGCAATTGGAATCGTGACGATGCAATCATTTTCAACTAGTAAACCGTCGGAATCCAACCGTAGCGCTATTGCTGTAAGTGATATGAGATCAATGACTTACATTCTATTTTCTCCATTAATATATGCTCCAGCACCCGTCTGGCACAACAGATGCTTTCCAACTCTCAATACCCAGGACAACTCGCCTTTGGGCAAGCATCAAAACAAGGATCCCTGCGATGGACCGCCGCAACACATTCATGTGGATGAAAGACATTGTCGAGCACTTGAGGACGTGTGCCGACCAGTGGCAAACCAGCCGCGCTGGCGATGGAATTTGGGCCGAAGCAGTCCGTCGCGATCTCGACGAGTTACGTCAACTCTGCGAAAAACTGCGGGTTGAAGGGGTTTGCCGCACCTAGTGACGGCTTTCTGAGGCCGATGGTAGTGTCGCGTCATTGATTTTGCGGCCAAGCGCCGCAGCACGGCTTGCCGCCGGGGACCGCGTTTGCCTGCGGCCGGCAGCCGATTTTCGATGTTTCTGGCCGCGAGTCGTTCTCGCTTTCTATCGACCGCCCCGCGACATATTTCACCCCCGTGATTAAACTGGCGGGCTGGAATTCCGCCGCTTAAAATCCATTGCAGGCCCCGATCCGCTTGGCGGGCCATGCGAACCTATGAACGACTCACCGGGCCATGCTGAAGCGCTGGCATTTCTCTTCGGTCGAATCGACTACGAGCGGGCGCTTTGGATTCCCTACCACCGGCGGGAGTTTCGGCTCGACCGAATGCGCGACTTACTAGCTCGGCTTGGCAATCCGCAGGAAAAGCTGCGAATCGTGCATGTCGCCGGTACCAAAGGCAAAGGCTCCACCTCGGCGATGATTGCCGCGGCATTGACGGCCGCCGGCTACCGCACCGGGTTGTACACGTCGCCACATTTGGAACGGATTGAGGAGCGAATCCAAGTTGATTGCCAAATGTGCGCGCCAGTGGAGTTTGTGGCACTCGTCCGCCAGGCGCAACCGATCGTCGAGCAAATGGATCAAGCAGCCGCACGGCACGAACCGATGGAGTGCGGCCCAACCTATTTTGAAATCACGACGGCGCTCGCCATGCTGCATTTCGCCAACGTCAACACCGACGCTGCCGTCTTGGAAGTGGGCCTTGGCGGGCGACTCGACAGCACCAACGTCTGCCGGCCGATGGTCTCGGCCATCACCAGCATCAGCTTCGACCACACCAAGCAACTCGGCAACACGCTGGCGGCGATCGCGGAAGAAAAAGCGGGCATTATCAAGCCCGGCGTGCCGGTGGTGAGCGGAGTCGTAGACGCCGAACCTCGACGCGTCATCGAGCGCGTTGCCCAGGAAAGTGGCAGCCGGCTTGTTCAACTGGGCGTCGATTTTTCGTATCACTACGCGCCTCCGCGGGAGGTAAATTCACAGGACGCTGCGCACGGCGTGATGGATTTTGAATCGCGCAACCGCGTCGCGCCGCAACGAATCGGACAGATCGAACTTGGACTCTTGGGACGGCATCAAGCGTCCAACGCCGCCGTGGCACTGGCCACGCTCGACGAGCTTCGCGCACAAGGCTGGAATTTGTCGGAACATGCGGTGCGACGCGGTCTGGCCGAATTGCGCTGGCCTGGTCGGATCGAAATCGTGTCGCGGCAACCCACGGTGGTTGTCGATGCTGCGCATAATTTGGCTTCGATTGAATCGCTGATCGAAACGCTGAACGAAAGTTTCACCGCGCCGCACCGCTTGCTGGTGTTCGCCACCACGCAAGACAAAGATGTCGGCGGCATGCTGCGACGGCTATTGCCGCAATTCGAAACGGTCATCCTTACGCGGTACGAGAACAATCCACGCGCCGTCGGCCTGGAACAGCTCGGACTGTGTGCCGCGGAGATTTCGTCGATACCGCGCTTCGAGTGCGAAAACCCGGCCGCGGCTTGGGACGTCGTCCATCGGCTGGCGACGCCCAACCATCTGATTTGCGCCACCGGCTCGTTCTTTTTGGCCGCGGAAATGCGAGCCGAAATCGCGCGACGGCCGCTCCAATTGGGACGCAAATTCGCTGCGGCATGATTCGCTCGTGAGCGGGAATCATTTGCCGGACTCGACCTCGCGGCGGGCGCCGAGCGCCCCATCGCCGCCGATGTCTGTAGGAAATGCTCGGCGAACGGCCAGAGGGACGTCCTTTTCATCGGACATGACCCCCTCATTTGACCCATGCCAATGGCGACGTATGGTTGCTTTGGCGGACTTGGTCTGTTGGTTTCTCGTCCGTCGTTTTTCGTTCCTTGCACCGCGAGTACGATGATGCCGGATCAAGTTGCGCCAGAACTGTTGACTCGTCTCTCCGAAGGGGGCGCTGCGGCCGATTCCTGGTCGGCCGTGGCCGCGACGACACCCAATTATGAAGAAGCCAAATCGGCCGCCGCGGCGCAGGTCGAACGCGAACGGCAGGAAAAATTGGATCAATTGCTGTCGCGCATCTCGCGATTGACCGGTCAAGCCGGAGAGGGAGCGTCGCCCGCGGCCGCCCGGAGCTTCGGCAAACGCGATTCCGATGCGCAGCCCGGCGAAGCCGACGACGTGCCCGGCGGCGAATTGGCCGACGACTATTATCCCACGGAGCCAGCTTCGTTTCACAGTGCCCAACTCGCGGAAAGCGAAGTGGAATCGCTCGTGCTGAAGTTTCTGCTCGCGCGCGGCGATGCTTCAGGCCGAGACGTGGCCGAGCAGGTCCGCCTTCCCTTCGGGCTGATCGAAGAACTGCTGCGGCAGATGAAGCAAGATCAACTGTTGGTTCACCGCAGCTCTGCGCCGATGAACGATTATCAATTTCAGCTCACCGACTTAGGCCGCGAACGGGCGCGGCGTCACGCGGAACATTGCACGTATTTTGGTTCCGCGCCGGTGCATCTCACCGATTATATCGACAGCGTCTCCGCTCAATCGCTGACCAAGCAACATCCCACGCCGGAAGACTTGCAGCGGGCGTTCGACGATCTGCTGATCAGCCAGCGGATGATGTCGCGGCTGGGTCCGGCGATCAATTCGGGCCGCGGCTTGTTCCTGTACGGCGCGCCCGGCAACGGCAAGACGAGCATCGCGGAACGAGTCACGCGGGCGTTCGGGCAATTCATCTGGATTCCGCGGGCGATCGCCATTGATGGCGAGATCATCCGGCTGTTCGATCCCAGCAATCATCAGGAAGCGCCGCTGGAAGACCGCGGCGAACTGCTCGACAGCCGAAGAATCGATCGGCGGTGGATCCGTATCCGCCGACCGACGATCGTCGCCGGGGGTGAATTAACGATGGACAACTTGGAAGTCGCCCTCAATACATCGACCGGAACCAGCGAGGCGCCGCTGCAACTGAAAAGCAACTGCGGAACGCTGGTGATCGACGACTTCGGTCGACAGAAAATGAGCACCGATGAATTGCTCAATCGCTGGATCGTGCCGCTCGAGAAGCGCTACGACTATTTGAACCTGCCCAGCGGCAAGAAAATCCAGGTTCCCTTCGATCAGTTGATTATCTTCTCGACGAATCTAGAGCCGAGAGAATTGGTCGACGACGCCTTTTTGCGACGAATTCCATACAAGATTGAAGTTGTCGATCCGACGGAAGAGGAATTTCGCGACCTGTTCAAGCTGATGTGCCCCAAAGTCGGCTTTGAATACTGCGACGAATCGGTCGACTATTTGATCGAAACGCACTACCGTGCGGCGAACCGAAAATTCCGCTGTTGTCAGCCGCGCGACTTGCTCATGCAAGTGCGGAATTTTTGTCGGTTTAAAAAGCAGCCGCTCGAATTGACCGCCGAGTATTTCGATTTCGCGGTAGAGAATTATTTTGCGGTCATGTAGCAGGTCGCGCGCGAGTGCTGTGCGACGGCCCACGGAGACGCGCGGCGGCGGCAATCGGCGCGCCATCCCGACCCAGCTCAGAGACTCTCGAATCGACCGCTCGTTGCAATCGCGTTATTCGCTATAGCGAGCAAATCTAGATCGAGCCGCCTCGCTTTGATCGAGCGAGCGTTTTCGGCTTGTTCCATCGCGGCAGCGATTTAGCGCAGAACTTTTCCAGCGTAATTCTTACCGACGGGCTGCTGCCGATCGCTCGTGCCGACGCCGTGAGCTATTGAATGATAGGCGGAAATCGGCATTTCCCGCAGAACGGTTCTTACCCTAGGCCGTCCGGCGATCAGGGCGGCGCTGAATTCGGCAATCAATCGTGCAAACACAAAAGCTCGCAACTTCGGCTCGCACACCGTGTTGGGCGTATGTCTTGGCTACCGTTTGGTCGGCCGCCGTGTTGACTGGCGTGGTTGTGCTATGGCGATATGCCAATACGCCCGCCCGCGCCATTGAGCCACCTGCACACTGGCCCGCCAACTCGCAGATGACGCTGAATCCTGACGGACCAACGTTGCTGCTGTTCGTCCATCCGAAGTGTCCCTGCACCCGGGCCAGCATCGCCGAGCTGGCGCGGATCAGAGCAAAAGCCGTGGAGCGATTTACTGGCTATGCGGTCGTGTTCGAGCCACCGGACGCGGACAGCTCGTGGCAGCAAACCGACCTTGTGCATCGCGCCGAGGAGATTCCCGGCGTGCATCTGGTGTTCGATCCCGATGGCAAGCTCGCACAGACGTTTCACGTCATCACTTCGGGCCACGCACTGCTGTACGATTCGGCCGGTGAACTGCTCTTTAGCGGCGGCATTACGCTATCGCGCGGACACGAAGGCGAAAATGTGGGCAAATCGGCGATTGTTTCGCTACTGACTGGCGGCCAAGCGAGCGTCGAGCGGGCCGCGGTGTTTGGATGCCCGATCGTTGAAGATCGCAACTGACTATCGTTCATCGACTAAAAAACTTCACGCCATGACCGCGGAAACCACCTCTCCATCGGGCGAATTTCAATCGCTCGTCCATCAACGATCGGACGAGTTGTTTCATCGGCACCAGCAGAAAGTGTTCGTGCGCACCGACCACATGTTCGCCGCGCTGCTGATCGTGCAATGGGCGGCGAGCATTGCCACGGCGTTTTGGCTTTCGCCGCGGACGTGGGCAGGCGCGACGAGCAACGTTCACATTCATGTTTGGGCCGCCATTGTACTGGGCGGCCTCCTTACGGCCGGGCCTGTGGCACTTGCCGTGTGGGCACCGGGGCGAGTGCTCACGCGACACATCATCGCCGCGGCCCAAATGTTGATGTCGGCGCTACTGATTCATCTGACCGGCGGACGGATTGAAACGCATTTCCACGTCTTCGGCTCGCTGGCGTTTCTGGCGTTTTACCGCGATTGGAAGGTGTTGATTACGGCCTCCGCGGTGGTCGCCATCGATCATTTTTTCCGTGGCATCTACTGGCCGCAGTCTGTTTTTGGCGTACTGACGGCCTCCTGGCTACGGTCGCTCGAACACACCGGCTGGATCGTGTTTGAAGACGTATTTCTGATTCGCGCTTGTATCCTCGGCGTCCGCGAGATGCAGGAAATCGCCCAGCGGACCGCTGAGATGGAAGCTACGAACGCTTCGATCGAGCAACTCGCGATCAGGCGGAGCGAACAATTGCATGCCAGCGACGAGCGCGCACGCAACATTTTGCGAACCGCCACCGACGCCTTTGTCGCCATTAACCAGCGAGGCCTGATCGTCGAGTGGAACGGTCAGGCGGAGTCGATGTTCGGTTGGTCGGCCGAGGAAGTGACGGGGAAACCAATCACCGAAACGATCATCCCCGATCGCTACATCGACGCCCACTGCGCCGGATTCCACCGTTTCCTGATCACGAGAGAAGGCTCGGTACTTGGCCGACCGGTGGAAATCGTGGCACGGCGCCGCGACGGCGGCGAATTGCCCGTGGAATTGACGATCTCCGCCTTCCAAATCGACTCGGCCTGGATGTTCAGCGCGTTCGTTCGCGACATTACCGTTCGCAAGCGAGTGGAATCCGAGCTACAACGGGCCAAAGAGGCCGCCGAAGCGGCCAATCGGGCCAAGAGCGACTTTCTGGCAAACATGAGCCACGAAATTCGCACGCCGATGAACGGCATTATCGGCATGACCGAATTGGCGCTCGACACCGAGTTGACGGACGCGCAACGAGAATATTTGCAGACCGTCTCGACGTGCGCCGATTCGCTATTGACGGTGATCAACGACATCCTCGATTTTTCGAAGATCGAAGCCGGAAAGCTCACTTTGGACGACAGCGACTTCGACCTTGCCGATCTGCTGGGCCATGTCTGCAAATCGCTGGGTTTTCGCGCGCATCAGAAAAATCTCGAACTGGCGTGCCACATGCACAGCGACGTGCCCCATCAGTTGTTTGGCGACGCCGGCCGATTGCGGCAGATCGTCGTCAACCTCGTGGGCAATGCGCTGAAATTCACGGAAGTTGGCGAAGTGGTCGTCCGCGTCCAAGTTGAGTCGCATGGCGAGCAGGAAGTGGTCCTGCATTTTTGCATCACCGACACCGGCATTGGCATTCCGCCCGAAAAGCAAGCGGTCGTGTTCAAGGCATTTGAGCAGGCCGATACATCGATCACTCGCGTCTACGGCGGCACCGGCCTGGGCTTGGCCATTACGTCGCAACTGGTGCAACTGATGGGAGGCAAGATCTGGGTGGAAAGCGCGCCGGGCGCAGGGAGCAAGTTTCACTTTACGGCGCGCTTCGCCGTGGGACATGGCGCATCCCACGTTTGCGGGCGAGATGCTGCCGACGAATTAATCGGCCTCCGCGTGTTGGTCGTCGATGACAACGCGACCAATCGCCGAATTCTGGATGAAATCTTGACCAATTGGAAAATGAAGCCGACCGTCGCCGGCGATGGTCCGACGGCGCTGGCGGACCTGAAAACGGCGGCGCAGGACGGCGAGCCTTTTTCGCTGATTTTGCTCGACGCGCAGATGCCGCGGATGGATGGCTTTACCGTCGCCGAAGAAATGCAACGGCGGCAACACACCCTGGGCGCAACGGTGATGATGCTGACCTCGGTGGGGCAATTGCTCGACTCGAAGCGCTGCCGTGATTTAGGCATCGCCGCATGCTTGACCAAGCCGATCAAGCAATCGGAACTGTACAATGCGATCGTCAATGCACTCAGCGCAGTCAAGACGCCGCGCGACGCCGCCGATCGACTCGATGCCACGACAGCAATCAACCAGCGCTGTGAAGTGGAACCCTCCAAGCACACCAAGATTCTGCTGGCGGAAGACAATCCGGTGAATCAGCGCGTGGCGATGGGAATTTTGCGAAAGCACCACTACGAAGTGACGGCGGTCGATCATGGCCGCGCGGCGCTCGAAGCTCTCCAGAACGGTGACTTTGACCTGGTGTTGATGGATGTGCAGATGCCGGAGATGGACGGCTTCGCCGCGACCGCGGCGATTCGAGAACGCGAGCGAACAACCGCCGAGCACCTGCCGATTATTGCGATGACCGCCCGTGCCATGAAAGGAGATCGCGAAGCGTGCCTGGCGGCGGGCATGGACGGTTATCTCTCAAAACCGCTGTACGCCCAGCAATTGTTCGACGCGATCGAACAAGCCTTGGCAGCGAAGTTGTCGCGTTCGCCCGCGGATGAATCAACACGCCGCGATACCTCCACCCGCAAGGTCGACGGAGGCCCCGACGGCCCTCGCGAATCAATCTCGCCAGAAGCGCCCTCGGCGATCGATTTCGATTCTTTGTTGAAGCGCGTCGAGCACGACGGCACGCTGATGGCCGAGATGATCGAATTATATTTGCAGTCCGCGCCGCAATTGCTGACGGAAATCGAAGCCGGCGGTCAACGGCGCGAGGCAGCGATCGTCCAAAAAGCCGCTCATGCGCTCAAAGGCGCGCTACTGAATTTAAGCGCGTTGCCCGGAGCCGACGTCGCACGGCAATTGGAGGCCGACGGTCGTGCCGGCGAACTCGATTCCGCCGACGTTCATTTAAACGCGCTGCGCTATGAATTAAGCCGTTTGCAACAGGAGCTTACTCACTGGTCCAGCGAGGTGTGCGCATGAAGATATTAGTGGCTGACGACGAGCCGATGTCGCGCCGTCTGATCGAAGCCTCGTTGCTGCGATGGCAATACGAAGTCCTGGTCGCACAGGATGGCAACGAGGCGCTGGAAATCTTGCAGCAACCCGACGCGCCAAAACTGGCCGTGCTCGATTGGCTGATGCCGCGCATGGATGGCTTGGAGGTCTGCCGCAGGATTCGCGAGCGACAAGGCGAGCCTTATCGATATATCGTGCTGCTGACCGGCAAACAGCAACGAAGCGACGTCGTTGAAGGGCTCGATGCCGGCGCCGACGACTATGTGATTAAGCCGTTCGAACCCGACGAGCTGCGCGTTCGCTTGCGCACCGGCAAGCGGATTCTCTACCTGCAAGACCAGTTGATTTCCGCTCGCGAAGCGCTCCGCGAACAAGCCACGCACGATTCGCTGACCGGCCTGTTCAATCGCGCGGCGATATTAGAAATCTTGGAAAACGAACTGGCCCGCCAGCAACGCCACGGCGGATCGCTGGGGTTGGTGCTGATCGACGTGGATCGCTTCAAGCAAGTCAACGACATCCACGGCCATTTGATCGGCGACGCCGTGCTGCGAGAAGTCTCCAGGGCGATGCGCTTGATTTCTCGCCCCTACGATGCCGTCGGCCGACTCGGCGGCGAAGAATTCGTGGTCGTGCTGCCAGGCTGCGACCGGACCAACGCCGTCAGTCACGCCGAACGAATGCGGGCGGCGATCGCCAGCATCGCCGTCCCCTCCGATGCAGGCCCCGTGACCGTCACCGCCAGCGCCGGCGTTTCGACGGCGACACCGGGGATCGAGACCGATGCACTGCGGCTAATGCGCGCCGCCGATGTGGCGCTGTATCGAGCCAAAGACAACCACCGCAATTGCGTGATGTTCGCCGACGACATCCAGCCCGCCAACGACGTTTGGACGCCGCCCGCAGCGGCGCCAACGACGTTCATCTCGCCTCTGGGGGTTTGATCGAACACCAGAACCGATCGTTCCAGGTTCGGTCAGCCATCGTGACTGCCAACAACGCACGGCATCCGCCTATTGGCAGACTCTATGCGTGCGACCGTTCCATGCCGAATTCGAGTTGCAATTGCGGATCGTTTGCTTCGTCCGGATTTAATTCCTTGAACAGCAAACTGGGCTGAATGCCGCGATTGTGTTGGTACTTATCGCTCTGATACTCGGTAATATCGCCGCAGATTTCGTGATAGAAAATCTGGCAGATCGGCACGCCGGGATAGATCCGCACTGGTTGGACGGCGAACATTTCCAGCGTCCAATAGCCGCAAAATCCGACGTCGCCAAAACCGGCCGTCACATGCACAAACAGTCCCAGCCGCGCGATGCTCGATCGGCCTTCGATCATCGGCACCAAATTGTGTGTTTCGGTGCGCTCCACGGTGCGGCCCAAATACAATTGACTGGGGCTTAGCACCAAGCCTTCCTCGGGGATTTCAACCCGGCGCACGCGGTTCGCCTTCCGCATGTCGAGCACGACTTCCTCGTAGGTCATCAACTCGTGGTGCAGCGTCAAGTTGTAGCTGTTCGGATTAAGCAGCCGCGATTCGAATGGCTCAATCACAATGTTGCGATCGAGATGCCTGACGATTTCGTGACCGGAGAGAATCATGGGAATTGGGGAACGGCAAATTGTCTAATGGCAGGTATGAACGATCGACGAAGGACCACGACCGAAAAAAGCGTCACTCCAAAATTCATGCTTCTTCATGTTGGTTTGCTCGCTTTCTCCGTGACTCCAATTTTGGGGCAAATCGCTTGCAAAACGCAATCGGGGCAGCGAGGTTTTCGGGCCACGCAGATCTTACGGCCGTGGTGGATCAAGCGATGGCTGAAGTCGATCCACTCGCGCGGCGGTAATTGGGCCATCAAATCGCGCTCGATTTTGACCGCGTCTTGCTGCTTCGTGAGGCCAAGTCGCTGAGCCAGACGGCTGACGTGCGTATCGACGACCACCCCGGAAGGAATGCCGTATGCCGTGCCGAGGACGACATTCGCCGTCTTCCGTCCTACGCCGGAAAGTTCCACTAGTTTATCTAGGCTTTTGGGGACATTTCCATCGAATTCTTCCGCCAGTTTGCGGCAACATTCCTGAATGTTCTTGGCCTTGCTGCGAAAAAACCCGGTGCTTTGAATCTGACGCTCAAGGTCGTCGCGCGGCGCTGCCGCGAAGGCCGCTGCGGTCCGGTACTTGCGAAACAGACGGGGCGTAACCATATTGACGCGCACATCGGTGCATTGAGCCGATAGAATGGTGGCAATGAGCAATTCGAACGGATTGGAAAACTGCAGCGCGCAAACGGCGTTGGGATATTCAGCCGCCAGCAGTTTGGCGATCTTGAGTGCCGTCCGTTTCGGCTTCAGCGCGCGAGCAGTGGCCATCCCGGGAGTTTCCGGCGCGAAAATTGAGGTCCGTGCAAGCGAGTGCGACGAGCAGCCCAGCGCGATTGTGAGACTTGATCGATCAACTGTCAAGGATGCGTCCGCCGATTCATCCGCTGCGTCGACACGGCGACGACGCAAACGCGGCTGAAAATCAGTTGGCGCATCTCCTTACCAATGCGGCGCATTAGGACCAGCGCAGCAAGAGAAAACACGCCCAAAATCCAGCCTGCCGGCTCTGGCACGGCGGCAAACCCCTGCGCTGGAACGGTTAGAAAATGCGTTTGCCACGCGACAAAATCGGCGCCATCCACGTCGCCGTCGGCATCGGCGTCCCCCATACTCATTGTTGCTCCGGCGGCGGATGGAAAATGAATTTGCCAGGCGACGAAATCCGCCCCATCGACGTCGCCGTCGGCGTCGAAGTCGCCCGGAATGTACGGCACATAATTGGTAAGCACGACGTCTTCGGGGGCAAGCGTGCTGTTTGCGCCGTAATGTACGATAAACGAACCGAGCAAGTCCGTCGTCAACACGCGCGCATTGTTGGGCGCATTGACGAACGAACCGGCGATCGTCGACGTGCCGTTGACGATTGTCAACGCAGCTTCGCCATTCATCTGCATTCCAAACCCATTGATAAACTTGATTTGCAGCGCGCCGGCGGCCTGCATGGCGCCCGTGACATTGAGTCGGTCGCAATTCAGGCCCGGATTGAGGCCGCCCAGGTCCATCACTAAGCTTGCGCCACTTTGCAGCACAAGGTCTTGAGCAAAATTTAGCTGACCGGTGGAAAAGCCTGGCGAGATTATGCCGGCGGTTTGCACGTCAAAATTGATGGTGCCATTGCCTTCTATCGAGCCGGCCGTCAGCGTGCCTCCGGTTCCCGTGACCATTCCGTTGTTCAATTGAAGTTTGGCCGCAGTGACCGAGCCGCCGTTAATCATCACGCTGCCATTCGCCCAAACCTTCAAGGCCCCAGCGACTTGGAGGGCCGTGCCGGCATTGACCGTCAGCGCTGCAGTGCCGCCGCTGGCGGAACTGCCGCCGCCAACGTAGAGCGAATCGGACAGGTTCCATAGAGTGCCTGCGCCGCTCAGCGTGACGCTGCCGGTGCTGCCGGTGCCGCGAGCAAGAAACGCGTCGGTTGACGAGAGCGTGCCGTTGGTCAACGTCAAATTTGCCAGGTCGAGATTGCTGCGTCCCACCGTAACCGAGCCGTATTGCATCAGAGATGAGAGCGACTGCGTCGTGCCACCCAGGTCGAGCGTCACCGAGCCTTGCCGCGCCAAGATCTTGTTGTAGGTGTTTGCCCCGGCAAAACTCACCGTGTAAGTACCGCTGATGTTGAATTTCAAGATATCGGTGTTATCGGGCAAGAGCGTATTGGCCGCGTTACCGATTTGCCAATTGCTGGCGGTCTGTGCCGACCCGCCCGCGGCATTTTTCCAAGCCGCGGCAATTGTGTCGTCGATCCAATCATTGGGGTCGTAGGTGGCGGTTGGCATCGAAATCCGCATGAATGCCATGAGGTCGCCGTAGTCGTAGCCAGCGCCGGTCGAAGTAACGCCGCCCGAGACAATAAACGAAGTCACCGCCGCCAGTCGAACATTCCCTTGAACATTGACAAATGCGCCGCCGCCGCTGTCCCCAACCGCCGACAAATACTCCAAGGGCAATGGAGCGCTCGATCCCCAAGTGCTGTCGGCCGCATTGTGCGGATTGTCGAAATCGGCAAGCAAATAGTTCGCGCTCACGTTGTTAATCACCGATTGTTGGTTGCCAAGGAGTTCCAGCACATTCGTGCCGGCACGTTTGGTTCCCGCCGCCTCCGTCGCCCCCGTCAGCCCCGTGCCAGTAGCGCCAAATCCGACCACGGTGACAGTCGCCCCCGTGGGTGCAGCGCCGGTCGATCGCACGGCCGGCGCAGCCGTGGTGATTGGGAGATCAAGCCGCATCAACGCCAGGTCATATCCGGATCCGAGCGTCGTATCGCCAGGAAACAAAACTTTCTGGGAGACATTCACCGGCGATTCGCCGACGAGCATAAAGGTCGTCGGCGCGGCATTGACGAGATGGGCGGCAGCAAGCACCCAGCGCGAACTGACCAGCGCACCGCTGCCGTTGAACGTCGAAAACTTAATTCGCCCGACCGAAGCGTATTCCGGCTGCGCCGCCAGCGAGGTGTAAGCAGTGTCGGCTACGTCGTCTCGAACGACGCCCGCAATAGAGTCCGGCGTCCAGGCAGCGCATATAGCGGCGATGGCGGCAATCGCCAACAGGCGTATGCCGACCATTCCAGCCCGCCGATTTCGCGGCGGTCGGCGCTGCCCATTCCCAGTGATCCAGCACTGCATAGATCGGCTCGATTCGACACGAAGATGCCCGCACCCTGTTGCACCTTCTATTGTCCAATCGACGAGTAGGGTCTGTCAACATAAAAGGGTTCGGAGCTGAGATTTCAGCGAGATCATCGGCGAACTTTGCCGGGAACCCGCGATGCTGAATCCCGACCTCGGAACGCGCTGCACCTATCGATGATGGATTAACCCAAGGAAAATCGCGTCGACTGCCGCTTGATGGTCCGCATTGCTGAATTGCCCGCCGACAAAGTCGCTCGTGCCGACGCGTTGATCGGGGGCGAACATGTGCATGTAGCCCAGGTCGATGTCCCAATCGCAGTATTGCCAGCCCAAACCGACCGAAACCGCATGTTGAAAGAAGGCTTGCAGCAAGGGCGTCAGCGTGCCGACTGGCAGCGGATTGTTGTTGTAGATATAGCCGAGTCGAAGCATTGTTCCACGAGGGAGCATCTGCTCGTAGCCAAACTTTGCTGCCACGCTGCCGTGCCAGCCCATCGGAAAATTCTCGGTCACTTGTGGGGGAAAGGCTGGATTCGAGGGGTCGCGAATGCGGACGCTGAAGTCGTCGAGCGCGCTCGCCCAGTCGTACCACACCACATCGACAGACCCGATGCGATGAGGGCAGAACTCGTGTCGCAGGCCGATGCCTACCGTCTGCGGCCAAGTCATGTCGATCGTTGAATCGTAGCTGCTTTGTCCAATGCCAGGTACCTGCAGATCGGTATTTCCATTCAGCGTGAATTGCGCCGGGCTGGTATAGGCCGCGCCCAGCATGGTTGCATCGCTCCAGCGATATTGCGCACCAACCGACCAGAGCAAGGACGCGCCAGCCCCATGGGTATTCAAGATCACGGGAAGGCCGGGAAGCGTCGGGCCTTGTAAAATGTAGGGGGCTTCGAACTTGGCGTAGCTGTACCCGACCCCCAAGGTGGCGCCAATCGACAGTTCATCGGTCACCCGGCAAGCGATGCCCGGCAGAATCTTCGCCAGTGCGCCAAACGATTCAAACCGCCGTGAACCGGGAAGCTGCGGCGGGCCTTGCATCGTGTAGCTTTCGTCGAACCCCGCCGGGACGAAAAAGCCGATGCCAAAAGCCCACACGCCGTCGGCGCTTCTGCGAATGTAGCTGGCCTGCGGCAGCGGAGTGGCGCCGGTGTCCCACACGTTGTTCTGCGCATCGGTGTAATGAAACGTGGTGATCGGCAAAATCAAACCCAGTTCGCAGAGTTGGCCGCCGTCGATGTTCGTCATCCCCGCAGGATTGTCGAACAGAATGGCCCCGTTGTCGGCAAACGCCAGATTCGTGCCGCCGCGCGATAGGGACCGCGGCGAAACGCTGTTTAGCATCACGCCATCGGCCAGGGCAATGCTTGCCGATGCCAACCAGACGAAGAAACCACCCCAGAGGCGTAAAAAATGCGACATCAGCAGGCAATCCTTTGCCAATAGAAAAATGGCGAACCTGTCCTCTAAGATTGCATCGGCGAAGGGCATTAAGAATCAGCAATCTTCCAAATCCAAGGGCAGCGACAATCGCGTCGGCGGTGAGGGCTGTGACGGATTGGCAGACTTTGCCGGCCGAGACATGCGCCGACCGAGCAATGCCAAGCCGCCGCATTTTCGCCTATAATTGTGGGCTGAAGCTTGTCGCGACAGCGTCAGGCAGGCCGCCGTTGCGAATGCCATTGTCGTGCATAACCCATTGCGAAGTCGCGATTTTTCTTCCATGCTGCGAACGACGCCCGTCTCCATTTTATTCGCCCTGATTGTGCTGCTATGGACACAACCTGCCTGCGCGGGTGGCGGCCCCGAGTACGTGCTACTGGTGGTCAACAAAAATGACCCCAGCTCGAAAACCGTGGCGAATTATTATGTCGAAGCGCGGCAAATCCCGGCGAACAATGTCTTGTATCTGGACTGGAAACTGGGCGACACATACATCACCGTCGACCAATTTCGGGACGAGTTGCTGTCGCAAATATTCAAGTTTCTGGCGAAGCGAAAGCTGATCGCGCAAATCGACTGCATCGTCTACTCGTCCGGGTTTCCCTATGGGGTAAATTTCAGCGCCGATATACCCCCGCAGTTGGCCAACGATCAATACAACAAGTTTTCCACCGGTTCGCTCACGGGTTTGACTTTCTTGTATCGAGCGGTGCTGTCGAAAGACGCCACCAAGTATGGAGGGCGCGCATTTCACTCCAACTTCTACATGCGCCTGCGCGAATCAAAAGGGGGAGGCATCTTTGAACTTCCCATTATGTCCGACGGTCAATACGATCAACGACAAGGATTCAAGCTGCTCGAGGAAGTGGGTATCGACCCCACGTCGGTCGGTTCACACGGATTTCGCAATTGGTACGGCTGGGGGCCCCGTGGTGAATTGCTCGAAGCAGGCGGAATGCAATACGCCCTGTCGGCCATGCTCGGCGTCACCAGCGGCCGCGGAAATACCGTCGGTGAAATCGTACGCTACCTGCGCGACAGCCCGCCGGCCGACGGCTCGTATCCGAGGGGCACGATTTATTTCATGGACAACGCTGCCGACATTCGCTCGACCACCCGCAGGGCGGGCTTCGAGATGGCTGTCGATCAATTAGATGAACTGGGGGTCAAGGCGCAAATCGTGCCGGGAGTCGTCCCGCAATTGCGAGCCGATGTCCAAGGATTGCTGACCGGAGCGCCGATCGTCGATTGGCAGCGATCCGGCAGTTCAATCCTCCGCGGAGCAATCTGCGAGAATCTTACCAGCTACGGTGCGATCTTTGATATCAATGAACAAACGCCTTGCACCGAATTCTTGAAATATGGCGCTACGGGCACCTCCGGAACTGTCGCAGAGCCTTACGCCCAACAAGCTAAGTTTCCGCACGCCATGATCCAGGTGCATTATGCCCGTGGCTGCGACCTGGTGGAGGCGTTTTATCAATCGATTTACATGCCTTATCAATTGCTGATCTTGGGCGATCCGCTCTGTCGGCCGTGGGCCAATATTCCGAAGGTCAAAGTAGACGGCATCGAGCCGCAGAAGCCGCTCAGCCGCGTGCTTGCGCTGAAACCTTCGGCAACGTTGCCTCGTGGCGGAGAATGCGACCGATTCGAACTAGTGATCGATGGCCAGCGCTTGGCCGCCTGTGCCGCCGGCGGTACGCTGGAGTTTGATTCGGCAAAATGCTGCGATGGCTATCACCAGATTCGCGTCGTCGGCTTCGAACGCAGTCCGATCGAGACGCAAGGCGTCGCCACGATCGATGCGCAGTTCAACAACTTCGGCCGGACGCTGGAATTCGCTGCCAGTCCACTGCGCATCAGCGGCGGACGGAAAATTCACGTTTCCATCAAGTGCGCCGACATTGATGGCGTCGTCGTCTATCATAACGGTCAAACGATCGCCACGATCCAAGGGGAGAACGGCACGGCGGATATCGACTCTGTGCCGCTCGGCGACGGCCCAGTAACACTTTCGGCAATGGGCTGGAAGGACGGCCGCGAAGTCGTCGCGGCTCAGCCGATTAAGCTGCTGATTTCCAACGGGCTCGGCGGGAAATGAAACGAGGGTGACGGGCCGCCGACGGTCTGGTAGTCTGGTGATCGGCAGCCAGACTATCCGCCCCAAGCACTCGACCTCATGTTCTTCAGTTTCGACGGCATCGACGGCGTCGGCAAATCGACGCAGCTTAAACTGTTCTGCGATTGGTTGCGCGAGCGCGGCCAAGAAGTGGTCGAATGTCGCGACCCTGGTAGTACTGCCGTCGGCGAAGCCGTACGCGATCTCTTGCTCCAGCGGAATGACCTTTCGCTCGGCCGGATGGCGGAAATGCTGCTTTACATGGCGGCCCGGGCGCAGTTGGTCGAACAGCTCATTCGGCCCGCGCTCGCGACAGGAAATGCGATCGTGAGCGATCGATTTCTGCTCGCCAACGTCGTCTATCAAGGTCACGCCGGCGGGTTGGAGATCGAAAAGCTCTGGAAACTCGGCCGGTTCATCACGCGCGGCGTGGAGCCTGACCTGACGTTTCTGCTCGACATGCCTCCGGAAGCGGCAACCCGCCGTATCCGACGGGAGCTTGATCGAATGGAGAATTCTGGCGATGATTTTCGCCAGCGACTGCGCGGCGGCTTTCTCGCCGAAGCAAATCGACGCCCGGACAAGATCGTCGTCGTCGACGCCAGCCGGTCGATCGAAGAAGTGCAACTGGATATTCGACGTGCGGCCAACGAATTCGTCGGATAATTCAGCTTGATTCTCCGTCGATTTCGGCCGCCAAGTGTCCCTTGCCAAATCGAACGATCGACGACCGACCACAGACTGCTGACCAACCCATGATCGTCACCCTCGATGGCCCCGCTGGCGCTGGAAAGAGCACTGCCGCTCGCGGCTTGGCGAAGCGGCTTGGTTTTCGCTTCCTCGACACTGGTGCGATGTATCGAGCCGTGGCACTTGCCGCCGCCAACGCGGGGCTTGACTGGAATGACTCCGACGCGCTCGCAGCGCTGGCTCGACGGTTGAAGATTGAATTGCCCGGCGACAAGGTGTTGCTCGATGGGCACGAGGTGACCGCGGAAATCCGGCGTTCGCACATCACTGCCGCGACGCACCATGCCGCCGGCAATCCCGGCGTGCGTGAGCATCTGGTGGAATTACAGCGCCAACTGGCCGCCGGCGCGAATGTTGTCACCGAAGGTCGCGATCAAGGCACGGTCGTATTTCCACACGCGGAATGCAAATTCTTCATCACCGCCACGCCCGAAGAGCGCGCCCGTCGCCGACAGCGCGATTTGCAAGCTCGCGGCGAATTTGAATCGCTCGACGAGGTTCTTCGCCAGCAAAACCAGCGCGATCAAAGCGACTGTAGCCGCAGCGTGGGGCCGCTAATTCCGGCCGTCGACGCGATCCATCTTTCGACCGATGGGCTGAGCGAGGGGGATGTGATCGAGCGGCTGGAAGAGTTGGTGCGAACACGTCTGAAGAAATTGAAATCGAGACGGAAAACGGCGGAATAAGCCATCTTTGGAGAAGCCGTTCCGGTTTGCCGCACTTATAGTTGCCCATCCCCACTCCCCGAAAATGCCTCCGCCGTTGCATGCCCCGCTCCCTTGCTAAACGCCTGTGGTACGACTTCCTGCGAATCTCCTGCCGCATGCTGTCGGTCCTGATGTTTCGCATTCGCGTGCGGGGGCGAGACCGCATTCCGGCCGCCGGCAGCCTTGTCGTGCTGTCGAACCACCAAAGCCATCTCGATCCGGTACTCGTGGGTTTGAGCTTCGACCGGCGGTTGAACTATTTGGCGCGGGACACGCTCTTCAATTTCGTGCCGTTTCGCTGGCTCATCCATTCGCTCGACGCCATACCGCTCGACCGTGAAGGGATCGGCTTGGGTGGATTGAAGGAAAGCCTGAAGCGACTCAAAGCCGGCGAAGCGCTGTTGATTTTCCCCGAAGGAACTCGCACGCGCGACGGAGAAGTGGGGGAAATCAAGCCAGGGTTTCTCGCACTGGCGCGCCGATCGCGAGCGGCGTTATTGCCGGTTGGCATGGATGGCGCTTTCGATTCGTGGCCTCGAAAAAACCCGTTGCCACAACCTGCCGTGATCCACATTCAAATCGGCCAGCCGTTATCTCCAGAGCAATTCACCGACTGGTCCGATGACGAACTGATCGCCGAAATCGAACGCCGCATCCGAATGTGTCACGCTCAAGCGCGCGAAGATCGGCGGCGAGTCCACTGAATCCTCTTGCACGACGCTATTCGATCTGAAAGCTGGCGAGTATCGCATCTTCCGATTCGCGAGAACTCGGCAGGAATCGCCTGTATCCCGAGTTTCCCGGATCGCCACAGTCACACCCGCTCGCCGTCGCGGCGGCGAACCAATCCAGGAATGCCGCTTGCCGGGCGCAGGGTGACCGATGGCCAGGGTTTGACCTTTTCGGGGGCGAGTAGTTCAAAGCGAAAACGCGGCGCGATGATAGCCAACACCAAAACCAATTCGAGCATCGCGAACAAATTGCCGATACAACCTCGCGGCCCAGCGCCAAAGGGGAAATAGGCGTAATCGGGTCGCGGTTGGGTTTGGCCGCTCAACCACCGCTCGGGGCGAAACTGCTCCGGCTCTGCCCACCACCGCGAGTCACGATGGATAACCCATTGGCTCATGATCACCGCGCTATCGGCTGGAATGTGGTAGCCGCCAATTTTGACATCGGCGAGAACTCGCCGACTGAAAGCGAATGCTGGCGGATATAGGCGCAGCGATTCTTTGACCACCGCGTCGGTATACATCAGCTTGGGCACATCGTCGATCTGCGGCGGTCGGCTGCCGAGAATGCGACGCAACTCTTCGAACAAACGCTCTTCGGATTGCGGGTTTTGTGACAGCAGGAACCACGTCCAGGTAAGCGCATTGGCGGAGGTTTCGTGGCCGGCAAGAAACAGCGTCATCACTTCGTCGCGAAGCTGGCGATCCGTCATTCCGGTCTGATCGACTTCGTCCCGAGCGGCAATCAACTTCGAGAGCAAATCGCCGCGATCGCGGCCGCTTTCCCGTCGTTGGTGAATGATGCGGTTGACCACGCGATCGAGCTGCCGCACATTGCGTTTGGCTCGCAGGTTGCGCGGCGTGGGGATCCACATCGGCGGGTTAAACCAGCCTTCAAAACGATTGCTAAAATCGCGCATCGCGGAGTTGATCGGGCCAAAAATCTCGTTGGAGACGTCACTGAGGTCGATGTCCATCAGCGCCTTGCCGACGATACCTAGCGCTAAGCGATTCATTTCGTAGTGCAGATCGATCTGCTGACCGTCGTGCCAGCGTGCAATCACTTCGGAAGTTTGAGCCGATATGATGTCGGCATATCCATTGACGCTGGCCTTGCTGAAAGCAGGTTGCATCAGTCGTCGCTGCCGCAGCCAGAATTCGCCTTCGCTGTTGAGCAGGCCGTTACCTAGCACCGGGCGAAGCAACTCGAAGACGTAGCTCTTGCCGAACCTGCGGTTTTCCGTGACCAACACCTGCTCGACAAAATCGGGGTGACTGGCCAAATGAACCAAGCGGGGGCCGAGCTTCAAAGCCACCAGGTCGCCATAGGTCCGTGCGCAATGCGTAAAGAAACCGAGCAAGTCGCGGCGGAATTCCGGGAGATTGCCGACGACCCAATGCCCTTTTGGCCCAGGCGGACTTGGTGCGGCGCTCATGGGAGTTGCTCGCCAAACAGAACCGTACTTCCTCGGCCGATGGAGCCCTGCACCCAACAAATCCGACCCTCGCGGCCGATGATCGAAATCATCGCATCGGGCGATACGACCTCAGCAGATTATGCTCCGGGCCGCAAGTGGTGTTGGTAGGCCAAAATCACTTCGTAAAGGTCAGTCGAAATGCTGATTTCGTCGTTGGCAAAGTCACGTAGCCAGGTGCGTCGGCTGTTGACGGCATCGGCGAGTAGTGGCAAGACTTCGCCGAGCGGGACCGTGACGGTCTGAGGATTGTTATCCGCGCGGCTGCCCGTGACAGCCTGAGTGTCGGATTCCGGCCCGTAATAGACCCTAAATCGGTGCGCTGCGCCCATATTGCGTCATCCTTGACGAGGGAGGTGTTTCGGGAGCTTTCGGCCTCGTATGCCGATAGCCGCCGTTTGCGCCGCCGGAAAACCCGAACCGGCGCACGATCGCCCACCCTGCTCCAGCGACCACTACTATCGGCAATTCCGGGTGTACGGGTTTGACGAATTTGACCGCCGGGGAGGATTTTTCTGAATGCGGACTGCTAGCAGTAATGGCATCGACCGTGTCCATCGCATGAATTGCTGCGTCCCCAGCCGTATCCCCAGCAACGGTTGCAGTTCGCATTCCGATAGACTCGCGGTTTTTCGCCGATGTTCCCACCTGCTGCCATTGCGGAAAAAAGTCGGAAAGAGGTTGTTGCCTTCGTTGCATTTATGAGTTATCAAATTGCCTGCTGCGGGCCAATTCGTGTCTGCGCAAGAAATTCATGGACCGATAACTTTGAGGAACCTACGCCAATGAGGCAACATTTTAAGTTGGGCATTTGTCGGAAATATTTTCTACTGTCCGCCATTTCCTGCTGCTTTGTAGCGACTTCGGCTTCGGCAGCCCTGATTCGCATTGAAGCGACGCCGTCAGGAGGTACCGAGTTGAAATGGGTTTTGACTTCCGATCAATCCCGCAACGACAAGCTGTTCGAAGATGGCCGGCAATTGTGGTCGGGGACTTGGAATGCCGAGAGCAAGGTGGAATTAGATTGGAATGTGCAGCTCGATCCCGATCCGGGGATTTCTGGGCCAGTTGTGGTGACCAATAATTTCGCGGTGCCCGCGACCTTTAATCTGTTCATGCTACTGCCAACGGTGGGGGTATATCCGGCGGGGTCAACGATGTTCGGTTCATCGTCGATTACGGTTGGGGATTCAAACTTCGATAGCTCCGCGTCGCTTTCGACCATCGCGGGAAGCGCCGTCTACAACGCGCTGGCGGATGGCGTGGTGCAGCGTCAATTGTACAGTCATGTCTACTCGCTGGTGCCTGCGTTTGGCCCACCCGGAAGCACCAATTCGGAGACGCGGGCATTTTCGGGCGAGTTAACAACGTCTGCCTTGACGACCGAAATTGGCATTCGCCATCACTTCACGTTGTCGCCGGGGGATTCGGCCACTATCAATAGCAGTTTCTTCATCGTGGCCGAGCCGAGTGCGTGCTTGTTGGGCCTCGCCAGCATCGCGGTCGTTGTGGCGACCGTGCGACGTCGCGGACGTTAAGAATCGGACCTATTGGCGAGAGATCGCTGCAGACCATTGCGGGATGGCCTGGATAGATTGCCCATTCAGGCCAACACGAGCGTTCGCCCACGATCAGACGATTAAAGTCGCAGCGCGATTACCGATTTTGCGGGCACGCACGCAACCGCCAGATCGCGATCCCGTAAGCCATTGTCAGCACGGCTGCTGCCGCGATCAAGGCAACTTCCACCAGCGATTCAGCGCGAAACCACAATGCCAAAGATGTGTAGACCATACCCCCTCCGATCAACGCGCCGAACAACGTGGCCTGAAGAAAAAAACTTCGCCACGGCGCAGCGAACAATTCCCCTGTAGCGAATTTCGACCGGCAATGTCAATAATTTTCAGCAAAGATTCGCTGTCATCGCTGTAATTATCTTGGCTCTCGGTCTGCTTATAGCAAACCTGCAGGTCGTGCCAGCACATCTCTGCCATACAGCCTGTTTTCTGTTATCCTATCGTTGGCAGTCGTTGGGTTGCAGGAACATGTATCGCCCCCTTGAGGAAGTTCGCGGAGGTTAGCAGTGGCCACGATTAAACGCATTCTCGTCACCGGCGGCGCTGGGTTTCTTGGCTCCCATTTATGCGATCGCCTAGTGGAAGCTGGGCACGATGTCATCTGCGCCGACAACTTCTTCACCAGCCAGAAAACCAATGTCGCGCACCTGCTCGATCGCCCGAATTTCGAGCTAATCCGACACGACATTGTTCATCCGCTTTGGCTGGAAGTGGACGAAATCTTCAATCTGGCTTGTCCGGCGGCCCCCGGGCATTATCAATACAACCCCATTAAGACGATCAAGACATCGGTGATCGGCTCGATCAATCTCCTCGGGATGGCGAAGCGCTGCCGGGCGAAGATCTTGCAAGCCTCGACAAGCGAGGTTTACGGCGACCCCGAGGTGCATCCGCAGCCGGAATCCTATCGCGGCTCGGTGAATCCCATCGGCTCGCGGGCCTGCTACGATGAAGGCAAGCGGGCTGCTGAAACGCTGTTCATGGATTACCACCGGTCGAACCACGTTAACATTCGGATCGTGAGGATTTTCAACACCTACGGGCCGCGAATGCATCCCTACGACGGCCGCGTCGTGTCAAACTTTATTCGGCAAGCACTGGTCCATGAACCGATTACGATCTACGGGGACGGCCGCCAGACGCGTTCGTTCTGTTACCGCGACGACCTCGTTGAGGGCATCCTGAAGATGATGAACTCGCCGGACGAAACGATCGGCCCGATCAATCTGGGCAACCCAGACGAGTTTACCGTGCTCGAACTGGCCAGTTTGGTCATCGAGTTGACTCAGTCGAAGTCAAAACTGATCTACGAGCCATTGCCGGAGGACGATCCGAAACAACGCCGTCCCGACATTACCCTTGCCAGAGAGAAACTCGGCTGGACGCCGAGGGTCAAACTTCGAGAAGGATTGACGAAAACAATTGAATGGTTTCGCTCGATCGAGATGGCCGACTATCGAGCGCCGACACCAAATTATTGAACAGTCAAGAATTACTTCGCGGACTTGGGAATCGGCGGCAGTGGAATGTAGGTTGTAGACGGAGAATGTTCGATTTCCGCTCGTTCTACTCCTGCGGATGTAATTCACATTCCGCATCTATTTCGGCAATCGTTCCGGTTCGACGCAGCAGGCGCATCACAGCCGCACCCGCCGCCGCCCCGATGATCACACCGGCTACATCGGCAAACCAATCGAACCTATCTGCTTCGCGACCGACCAGTGGCTGCGTCAGTTCGTCGAAGCCTCCGAAGGCGGCAAATGCAACCACGATCAGCAGGAGATGCCACGCCTTCACGTTGGCGCTTACCCGCCAAGCGGTTGCGATCATCGCCAATGCCCCCAATCCGCCGTAGGCGAAAAAATGGATCCACTTGTCTTTGTTCCCAATGCCAACGCTTTCCGGAATTGGAATATGGGTGCCGACGAACAGACCGAGCCAATAGATCGCCAGTACCAGCGGAGTCGCTCGGCGAAGTAGGTGCAAGAGCCGGGCGGTGGTCATGAGTCGGTCGTCCTGGTGCAGCAGGCCAATCGCTATCATCATCGCAAATTTTTTTTCGGAACTCGCGAAACTTTGCGATTGGATTGGCGGTTTGATAAAATAGCCGAGCGTCGGCGGTAGGCGATTGCTTCCCCGACTTATTCTAATTATCCATCGAAGTGCCTTATGAAGCATTCCATGTGTTTCATCTTTTTTGTCGCCAATTCGATGATTCTTGCCCGAGCAACTTGGGCGGAACAAAAAGCGGCAGCCGGAGAGTCTTCTCTTGGGAACGCGATTGTAGACCGGTTCGACACCAACGGCAACGGGAAGATCGATCCTGCCGAAGCCACCGCCGCCCGGGACCGATTTGGCAAGCGCACCGCCGGCACGGGGCAAGGAGCGGGCCTTGGCGGCAACGGACACCGAAACGCGAAGTTTCACCAAATGCTCTTAAAAAGGTTCGACGCCAACGCCAACGGAACGCTTGATCCGAACGAAATCCGCGCCGCCAAAGCCGCGCTGGAAAAAATGCGCGCGCAGAAAGGCAAAGGCTCCGGGCAAGGAACGGTTCGACGCAAGGGCCAAGGCAGCGGCAACGTCGTCGCAGCACGGCTAAAGAAATTTGTAACCGTTCACGGTCTCAAATTGCCGATGCGTCATTTTCGTGGATTTGGTACTGTCGGGCCATGGACGGGAAG
>JADZDJ010000142.1 GCA_020851115.1 Pirellulales bacterium | reverse complement strand
GCACCACAGCGCCCTAATAGCCACCGCGGCCGCGCGAGACCTGGTCAGGGGTCTCGCGGGCCGCTGCACAAGAATTCCATCTCTTATTGAAACGGAAAAACTGTCCAAAGATTGGGGTCCACTTCAGCCTTTACGAAAAAAGTCAGCTATCACTACGATGCCTTCGGCCGCTTGGCGTGGACCGTATTGGCAGTGGTGAGCGTATGGTGAACTGCATCTTGCCAGTGCCGTTAAGTTGGAGGAGATGGAATTCTGTATTCTCTAACTTGGGAGACCTAGCATGGCGGATTCGAAAGCATGTTGACGCGAAAACCACTTTTGAGTTCATCCCTCGCGGCTCGCCGGTTCCTGCGGATGCAGAACCGTTTGACCTACCTGGCGTCAAGTTTTCACATCACGGCGGCCATTGCTCGTTCCATGCCTCCTTGCGGCACTACAAGATACGGCGAAGCGACTTATACCCAAATGGTCCTTTTACGGAAATCAATGACTTACGGTTTCTTAGCCCCAACCTCGCCGCCGCACAGCCGATCCGCCTCCTCACTCAGCCGATCCATTTCGCTCTGCACTTGCCCTTCAATGAACGCAAGTTCCACTGCCGTCGAATTCGCGGGCACGGCCACGGGCACTCCGCTCAGCGCGAACACCGTGGTGAACGGTTTGGGAATCGAAAGCGTCGTCCAACTGCCGCGGATCTTCCACGCGCGAACTGCGGCAAACGCCGTCGGCACGATCGACCGCCCCGAATGCGCCGCGATGAACACCATGCCGGCCTTGGTCTTTCGCCGCGGGCCGCGGGGGCCGTCGGGCGTCAGCACCAAGTGCGTATTCCGCGGCAGCCGCAAAATCTCACGAATCGCCGCCGCTCCGTGGCGACTGCTCGATCCGCGTACCAAGCCGATATGCAACATCCGCAGCCCGCGCGCCAAATGCGAGCCGTCGATATTCTTGCTCACCAGCGCAACGGTGTGCCAATGCCGACCTGCAAACATGGGATAGGCAATCGCATCGTGCCACACGCAGTAAATAAATCCCTCCGTACAATCTTGATCGTAAGGATTCGTGTTCGGAGCGCCGACGATGTAGCGAATCCGAAGTGTACAGAACAACAGACGACACGCGGAAACGACCGCGGCCGCCAGCAACCAATTCAACGGCCGGCTCTTGATCTTCACAAAATATCGCGATCGTTGGTGTAGAATGCCCGCTTGCAGGGGCCGAATTGTAGCCGGTAGCCCGATTGCCGGACATTGCAATTTCACGGACAAACACTCCACTTGGATCGAAATAAACGGCAGCAAAGGCAAATCATCGCTCGAAATTTGTTTTTTGGCCTATCGGTCGCTTGCCAAAGCTCTACAATGAGGGCGGTTGGTCTGACGATGTGATCCGTAGCAACCGGTTCTGTTTGAACCCTCTGCCGCCTTTCTATTTCGCCTGTCCCACCTGGGCGGATCACCAAGGTCGATCCCTTTCGAGCGGCCCAGAAAGCAGTTCTCAGGGCCGATGTGTTTATAGGCGGTTCAACGCCGTCGGAGATTGTCCGATTTTGATGCTGCGTCCACCGATGGTGGGCGACGGCGAAACAAGATCGGACGGATGCCATCGCCTCGATGGCCTGCTTCGCCGACAAGATTTGAAACTGCACTCAAGGAGTTTTCCTGTGGGAAAGAAACTGTATGTCGGTAATTTGAGCTACCAAGTCACCAATTCGAGCTTGGAAGAATTATTCTCGCAATTCGGCCGCGTACAAAGCGCCGAGGTCGTTCAAGACCGCGATACGGGGCGGAGCAAAGGTTTCGGCTTCGTGGAAATGGCCGACGACAATGCCGCCAGCGAAGCGATTCGCGGGCTGAACGAAAAAGAGCACGATGGCCGTCCGCTCACCGTCAACGAGGCGCGGCCGCGCGAGGCACGCAGCGGCGGCGGCGGACGCGGCGGCAATCGAGGCTACTCGCGCCGCTAAATGGACAATCGCCGATTGCCGGTGCTGCGAAGCGCCGGCAATCTACTTCCTTAGCACGACGGAGAATAGCAATGGACCAGAATCGGCCGCGAGACATCGACTATGCCGCGAATGCGGTTCGCAGCGCCCTCGAAGACAAATTCGGTCGAAAAGTCTCCTTGAAAGACTTGCAAGTCGCCGCCCAAGAGCGCACCATCTCGATCGTCGATGGGCCGCACTGCATCGAAGGCACTCGCGACGAATTGCTGGCCGCCATTCGCAAGGCCGACAGCTATTCGAACGTCTGGCGATTGATTTCGTCAACGATCGGCTCCTGACATCCAGTATTCACTTTAGCCGTGGGAGGCCGTGCAGTGGCCCGCAATCATCGCTTCGGCGGCCGGCAAAGCAGGCCAGCCGCTCGCCGTTCGAGTCAACCTGCCGATGCGGTCGCGCCTCGCTCGATCGAGCGCAAGCCGCCAACCCAATACGGCGCGCCGTTCATCGTGTTGGAAGACACCGAGAAGGAAACTTTCGAGTTCGTGAATGGCAATTGGACACCTTTCGCGATGACCATTGCCGAGTGCCGTCAAACTTGTCAGGTGCGGATGCTGCCGCAACAGGTCAGCGGGAAAACTCGCTATGAGATTCGGCTCCCGGTGGAGTGAATGTTGTAAGTTCATCCGGCAAATCAAGTTGGGAACCTTTTTTGCCAAGAGCTGTTTGTGAAAGTCATCGCGGCCCGTCTCGCTCGCAACGCGTTGCCCAGTGGAACTTCGCCGCAGAAGTTGAACTGGCGATACGCATTGATGATCGCGGTAATTCACGCGTTGAGCCTGCTGATCTTTGTGCCCTGGTTGTTTAGCTGGTCGGGCGTCGCGCTGTTGATCGCAGGGCACTATGTCTTCGGCATGCTGGGGATCACGCTCGGCTACCATCGGCTGTTGACGCATCGTAGCTTTCGCTGTCCGAAATGGCTGGAACATCTGTGGGCAATTCTCGGCGTTTGCTGCCTGCAAGACAGCCCGGCGCGGTGGGTTGCCGTGCATCGTCAGCATCACCGCCACTCCGACGAGGAACCGGATCCACACAGCCCGCTTGTCACGGCGCTGTGGGGCCATTTCGGCTGGCTAATCTTGGAAAACCACGAGCATAATTCGCTGGCGTTTTACGAACAGTTTGCGCGCGACGTGCTCAAGGATCCATTCTATTTGCGAATCGAGCGGAAGACGCTGTGGTTTTGGATCTACGTTCTCCACGCCGCCGCCTTCTTTGTCGCCGGAGCCTTCCTCGGCGACGCCCTCGACGGCAATCGGTCCGCGGGATTGCAACTCGGCGCCAGTTGGCTGGTCTGGGGCGTGTTTGCTCGAACCGTACTCGTTTGGCATATCACCTGGTCCGTCAACTCGCTGACGCACCTCTGCGGATATCGCAACTATTCCACCGGCGACAACAGCCGCAACAATTGGCTCGTCGGCCTGTTGGCTCACGGCGAAGGTTGGCACAACAACCATCACGCCCAGCAAAGATCGGCCGCCCACGGCCATCGCTGGTGGGAAGTCGATGTCACGTACTGGACCATCTGGCTGCTGGAACAGATCGGACTTGCTTCCGACGTCGTCCGGCCACGGCCATCGACGCTCGCGACGGCCGACCATTGCTGCAAACATTTTCGCCGCGGCCGCCGCCGCCAGCGTCCATAGCGGATCGCACCGTTGGTACTCCACGGGACCTCGGCAAGCAGCATTCCGGCCGCAATGCATTTGCAGGGCAGTCCGGCTAGATGATTCCGACACCTCGTCGGCAAAGCCGAGTCGGCGCGCTTACCAAGTCGCTTCCAAACCCACGTGCGCCCCGTGCAAGAACAAGCCGCCAGCGCCGTTGATGCCGCCGCCTTGGCCTGCTAAATCGGTCGAAAGTACTTGGTTCGGTGCCATCGCGACTCCTTCGAGCCAATAGACTTGATAGCCGCCGCGCAGCGCCCACGTTGAATTGAATCGCCATGAAGCATTCAATCCGAGTTCGCCGAAAAACGAGCAACGATCGGTGACGGATTGTGTTTGCAGGGAAATAATCGGCGAGCCGTCGAACCCGGCGTCATTGCTCGCATGTCCAAGATAGACGCCAGCCTTGCCGACGACATTGACTCTCAGCGGCCCGCCGCGGTCCCAGAGGATCGCATTGGCGCCAATTTGGCCACCATACAAATCGTTCTGCGTGTGATAGTTCAATTGGTACGGCAATGGGCCGAGCCCGACGTTCCAAAGCCCGCTCACATCGTAAGTTTCGCTCAGGCGCACCCAACGAAAGCCGGCGAGTGGCTGAATCCATCCATCGTCGGCTGCCCGAAGATTCGCTTCCACCGTGTGCAATCTGGAACCGTAGAAAAAGTTGGCCGTCGTCGCCGGCGGACCGCTTTGCGATTCGTCGCCGATCAGCAATAAGTTGCCCGGCCCAAAGCTCCGACGGCTCGACCAACCGTCGATGCCGAAGTATTCTACGTCGAGCCAGCGATCACTTGCCAGCCGACGCATCGCAATCAAGCGGAACCCCGTCTGCCAGTCGTTGCCAAGGCTCGATGCGTTCAACAGTTGGTCGCCGCTCGTCGCGTCATATAATGCGCCATAGCCCGCTGCGGCGTTCCGATGCAGAAAGAGCGCATCGGCCGAAATCAACCACAACGGCTCGCAGTAGCATGTAGAATCGCAATTGCCGGTTGCGGCGCACGGGTTTGCGTCTACCGTTGCGAACGGCAATGCAGCCACTGGCGGGCTAATATCCGAATATGCTGAATCCGCCGACCCACCATTGGTATCGGCTTGCGAACCGATCGCTGCCAAGAGAGAAGTGGTCGCAAATAGTGCGGGAACCGCGCGCAAAACCACACGCGTCCAACGTTGACCCGGAGCATCCATTGCAGTGCGTCGCCAAGCGGATTGAATTATGGTGCCCCACACGAATAGATCGGTGCAACCTGCCTCAGGAGTTCAAGCGTGGATCAACGCAAACGCGATTTTCTTCGGGCACCAGCGAAATAGAATCGAACAGACCGAATGTAGCGTCGCGCGAAACTTTGCGGGCGGGGTCGAGATTTAGAAACCGTAAATCCTTTTTTCCGTAAAGGGACTATTTGGGTGCAAGTCGTTTCGCCGTGATCCAAGGAAGAAAGATGTCTCATGGCGGGGACGCTATGGTTGCCTGGTTTGGCCGACGAGGAGTCGATATCGGCATGGAGGCAACGTTCCGTTCGAGCGTTCCGCTGGATCCACAAGCTCCGCAGCCTATTTCTTTGCGCGATCCGTTCCTATGATCAGCGTCGATACGAAAAACGCGAGCGTTCACAGCGCGGCCGTAAGGCCGCAACCAAAGGGTTTACGGATTCTTATCATGCGGCATGATAGTAGGACTTCCCTGGAGTTAGGAGTCCACGTCCATGCAGCGATTTTTGCAACGTCACGAAGGTCAAGTTTTGGGAGTGCTGTCGGGATTCGACCGAGTGCTTTTTCGGGGCACGTTGCGGTCGTTGGAATATCTCAAGGGATTTGACGTTTTTTTGGGAGCCCGCGGCGTGTTGTATAAGGACTTCGGCAAATTCGCGGAGCGGCTGTCGGACCGGATCAAGGAACATGCCCGGCAATTTGCCGAGCGTCATGGCCGGCCGCTGATTTACCTGCCCAGTGCATCGGAGTCGAAGGAAGAAGTAGCCCGACGCATCGCGCGTCGCGACGGCGTCCAGGAGGGCTTGGTGTGCGTGCTCTCGTGCGTCGAGCCCTGCCGAACTTTCACCGTCCACAAGAACCGCGAAACCAAGTGGTTGGAAGTGGTGTCGGCCCAGCGGAAGTGTCTGTTTTTGTACTTTTACTTCCTCGACCGCGAATTTGGCTTGATGCATGTGCGGTTGCAAACTTGGCTGCCGATGCCGATTCAAGTCTGCCTGAATGGCCGCGAGTATCTGGCCAAACGCTTGGATCGAGCCGGCATCGGTTACGAACAGCGTGGCAACTGTTTCACGAGGATCGACGACCTGCCGCGGGCCCAGCGGATGCTCGACGACCTGCAGCGGCGCAACTGGGTGAAGTTTTTGAACGCCTTCGCCCGGCGGCTGAATCCTTGGATGAGCGGGGACAACCCGCTGGACTTGCACGGTTATTACTGGACGATCCGCGAAAGCGAATACGCCACGGATGTGATGTTCGCCAGCCGGGAGGCCTTGGCCCACATCTATCCGGGCTTGGTGCGGCACGTGTTGGGAAACTTCACTTGTCAGGATGTGATGCGATTTTTGGGGCGTCGAACCAACAGCCGGTTCTCGGGCGAAGCCAGTTCGAACATGAAACAGCGGATCGAAGGGGTCCGCGTCAAACACAGGGCCTTTCACTTTTCCAATTTGACGTTGAAAAGCGTAGGATTGCACAGTATTGGTAAGGAGCCTTTTTCAAGGAGGTTATGCTGTGCAACCCGCACCCGCGGGGAGTTTGTTGCAAGTTTTGCAGCAGATTCCCGATCCTCGCGGGCGCCAGGGACG
>JADZDJ010000141.1 GCA_020851115.1 Pirellulales bacterium | reverse complement strand
TCGCGTAAAAATTACTCTTAACATAGTGGGCCGCGTCGTCGACGAAGACGGCCGGCAACGTTTGGGCCGTTCCGGCCACGGCACAGAATACAACGGCCACAGATAACGTGCGTCGCATGTTCGCTCACTCCCGGTCGCGGCGGACAAAAGTTTGGTCGCGCTGGTCGAAATCGCGGCTGCAGCGCATACAAAATAGCGCTGCGACCATGCCGCTTCTTCCTCTACATTCGTCCTATTGGCGCGTCTTCTTCGGAAACTGCGCCACGCCCAGAGCAATCCGCGCAGTTTACCCAGTTGTCGCGGGAGAAAAGCTAGCCTGAATTGAAACTGCTGCAGCGGTGATGGCGACTCCGGCACTGCTGGCAACAGCAGCACCGATCAACGTCGAAGAATCGGCGGACTGGTCACTCGACAAAAGGTCGCAGCTGAAACTCAGCGAACGATTTCGAACAGGCTGCTGTGCGCATCGGTCCACAACACCGGCGGCTTGGGGGGCGTATCCGGCTGGTGCGCATACTTATTTAATGCTGCCAGCAAGTTCTTGTTGCGCGTGAGGACCATCCAGTCGGAGCTATTGATGAGCTGTTCATTGACGTTCGGGCTGTGAATCTCCAGGCAATCGAAATGGATTCGTTCCGCCGCGGCGCGGACAACTCGCGCTAAGTCGAGGTATCGGTTTGAAACATGGACCATCAACGCTCCGTTGGCGCCGTCGACCGCTTCTGTCGCCAATCGCGGCAGGTAGATGTCGTATGCTTCCGCGGTCAGCAAATGCGTCGGCACCGCATCGCCGCTGAAGGCATCGAGAACCAGCACGTGATAGCGCGGCAGCTGCGGCGTGTGCACTTCGCGTTCGAGCATGAGGCGAGCGTCGCCCAATTTGATGTCGCAATGCGCGCCGCGCGCCCGGCAATCGGACACATACGTGAACCACTTGCCGCTGGTCGCCATTTCGACGACGGCCGGGTTAATCTCGAACACCGTGAGATAATCGCCCTTGGTGACGTAAGCAGCCAGCGTTCCCGTGCCGAGTCCGACGTCGCCAACGCGAACGCCCCCAGGGGGGCGATTCGCCCGAAAGAAATTCAGCACCCGACCGATTCCACTCGTCGTCGCGTAGTACGAGGTCGGTTGTCCGCGACGCTCCGGTGCGGTGAACTGTGACCCGTGAATCGTCGTGCCGTTGAGCAACACCAGGTTCTCTGCCTTCGGATCATTGGTATCCTTCCGGCGAATTGCAAGTGCGCCGAAAAAGTTGCGCGACTGAAACACGATGTGTTCTGGCGGTGCGTAGAGATATTCAGTCAGATCGAGCAAGACAAAGGACGTCGGAACTAGTAGCAACGCCAGTACGATTCGCGAGATCAACAAAGCTCTTTCACCGTTGTCAACCTCCTCTGTCACCGCTCGATTCACCAGCGCGTAGAGCACGAAACCGATCGCCAAAATCGCCGCGGCAAAAATCGTAAGCTTCCATTCGAAGATTGTTTGAAAGACTTGCGGCGCAACGACGGATACGGCCAGTCCGCCAAGTGCCCCACCCGCCGACATCAACAAATAGTAAGCCGTAAGATAACGGGATGGCGGCTTAAGACACGCTAACTCGCCATGACACAAGAAACAGATGCCAAACATGGCGACAAAGTTCGCGGCGAGTGCGCTGCGGAATCCAATGCGAAATTCCGGGCTAATGACGCGTCCGTCCTTTGCCAGTGTGCCGACGTGCAACAACTCGGCCGCCGTTCGCATGCACTTTCCTGAAAGACCGCAGTCGAAGAGCTCGGCCGCTCCCACTCCCTCCTGGTAAGCTAATCCCGTTGCGTAAATTGCCGGTATGGTGATGGCCGCCACGAGCGACCGCCGGTACCACGCCGGGCGATCGAACGCAACGATGAAAGTGAGCAGGTAGAGTGCGAGTGGAGTAATCCACAGCAGAGGCACCACAGCCACGTCGGTCGAAACATGATTGGTCGTCGCCATCAGCGTCGCGGACGCAAAAGCAGGGAGAATCAGCCAAAGCACGCAATGCACTGGCGGCGGGGAAACTGCGTGGCGCTCGGAAGCTTCATCGCTTGACAACTCGCCATTCACTCTGGTCGATTGCACCAACTGCCCTACACTCCGCGCACCGGTCGGCGACGTCCACAGCCATACGGCCGCCATACCGCACAGCAAACCGAACGCGATGAATCCCGCTGACCAAAACGTTGCTTGCTGGGAAAGTCCGAAGAATCGCTCAAATAAGAACGGATAGCTAACGAGCGCAAGCAGCGAACCAACGTTTGACAGTGCATACAACCGGTAAGGCGTTCGCTCGGGAAACGAGCGGGCAAACCAAGCCTGCAGCAACGGCCCGGTGGCCGACAGCACAAAGTAAGGCAGGCCGATCGTTAGCCCGAGGAGCACCAAGATTTCTCGCGCCGGGTCTCCGCCGCCGGGCGGTTCGGCACTGGCACTGGGCAGTACTCGCAAAAACACAACGGCCGCGATGATCAACGCTAAATGTACGGCTGCCTGGTGTCTTGGCCGCAGCCAACTATTGCTGACGTGCGCATACGCATAGCCGCAAAAAAGCAACGACTGAAAGAACAACAGGCAGGTCGTCCACACCGCGGGTGTTCCGCCAAACCACGGCAAGATCGTCTTGCTGAGCATCGGCTGAATCTGAAAGAGCAAGAACGCGCTGACAAAGATCGTGGCCGCATAA
Source organism: Pirellulales bacterium (assembly GCA_020851115.1). Lineage (GTDB taxonomy): Bacteria > Planctomycetota > Planctomycetia > Pirellulales > JADZDJ01 > JADZDJ01. Next base: position 5,930 of record JADZDJ010000141.1, on the reverse strand, counting down.
ACGGCGGCCAACCACCCACTTCGAACTGAATTCTCCATCCCACCATGTTGACAAGGAAGTCAGCAAAAAAACAGCCCATTCCCGAACCAGGGATGGGCTGCTTGTGATCTGCCCTCATCACGATCTTCAAGTTTACGACCAGCGTTAGATATTCATCGCTGCTGGTTGATTGCATACCATCCGATGATGCCAATGGCGGCCAGCGAAATGCCCGACCACTTTAACACCTTCGAAACAGTATGCGGAGTTTCGGCAGCCGAGGAGAATTCCGCATCGAGTTGTTGGTTTTCCTTCCTCAGCGCATCGTACTCGGCCTTGAGTTGGCCAAGGTCTTGCCCCGCCTGTAGGTTTGGCCGAGGTGAATTCACGATAAAGGCCAGATTGTGCAATTTGCCTTTCACTTCCGCGGCCCGCGCCGCTTTTTCCGGAGTCCACTTGGTGGTTGCCGGGAACAGCGCATTCCAAAGCGCACTCAAAATGAGCAGCAAAATGCCAAATCCGATTACTCCCAAAACCACCGTTGACTTCATGCCCAACTCTCTGACCGTGTCCTATTTACCCTCTCGATCGCCCTGGCCATCGTTGATGCTCACCAAACGAGCCAGCAGAAAGATTTCAATATCGTTGTTGATGAATGTCACACTGCCGTCTCCATGCGCAGCGTTTACGCCACCCGTGTGCATGCTGCGCGGGGCGGCGGCAGAACGGGAACTCGACTGAACTGTACATGGCATTCCTTCAATGGCGGCAACATTTGCTTCGGGGCATTCGCGAATGTAGTCAAAATTCGTCCACCCTTGCCCGACATTTGGCGGCAAAGGGTCGACGCCTGGATACGCAATTGGCGTGTAGGGCGTATTCCGCCTATAGCTCGAGTCCACTGTGGCAATAGCCGCTCCGGTAGGTGGCGAGTGGTCGCTATGCATGTCGTAAGAAATAACACTGCCGCCGGCAAAGCCACCGGCCCAAGCACCCCGCGAGTCCAGCGGATTGTCGCGCGTCCGAACCTCGGTAAGCATGATCGTCTTGCTTAAGCCGTCCGTAATCTTTGCGACAGGTTGCCTTTCGTTGATCAAAGTGCCGGGAAAAATGCGCATGCTGCGAATGTGTTCTGGGCTAACGTACGCCACATAGTTCCCCTTCCCAAACCGGAAACCGTTTTGAAAGCCACTGCCCCCACGGCTTGCCGAGGGCGTGTAGGTCCGACCAATCGCACCGTCGGAAGGACACATCAAGACAGAAGGCTGTGCTTCCCAGGGCCGATTGGCCATATTGCTGGGGTTGATCGCAGACAGCGTCGTTTTCTTGTCAAATTGATCGGCGATGGCGGAACCTTCGAGCTGCGGCAGAACGTAAACGATCCAGCTCAGTGCCGTATCGATGAGACTCGCGTCGGCCCACGTTTCACCTGAATTCTCGGCGACCTGCGCTGCCGGAGGCAATGCCTTTTGGGCATTCTCGTAATTCAGCACCGCAAGCGCTAAATTCTTCATGTTGTTCTGGCAACTCATGCGGCGTGCCGCCTCGCGAGCAGCCTGAATGGCCGGCAACAACAGCGCTACGAGGATGCCAATAATCGCGATCACAACTAGCAATTCCACTAGCGTGAAACCATGGAAACCGCGCCGCCGGCTTCCCCGCCAACCGCGCATCTGTAAAGACGAACCAATAGCCCACAAAGGAAATTGCCGTCGTCCCATCGTTGATCTCCTCGACAACGAACAAGTGCGGCCACTTGCCGCGATTCGCCTGAGTAGCATCGCCTGAAAAGTCTCGTTCAACCGCCGCCCGAAGGTGCAACGGGAACCACACGTCATTCTAAGCGATCTGACTTGATGTAAAAGCGTATTTCGCGCCATTCTCTCTGCGTAAAGCGCAAAATCCTAGCCGACCAGGTTCGTCAATGACAATGCGTTCATATCGGAGTGCCTTCGTTTTTCGTGCCCAACGTGCCCGATGCGCCCGCAGAGCCTCGCTTCGCAACTCGCTGTTGTCCTGCGTGGCTCAACAAAATCCGCGCGAATCAGGAACAAAAAAATTTGATTTTGCAGGCGTCAACCGTTAGATTGGTAGCAAGATTCGGGGCAGGTGGAAGCGTATCAATCCTCTAATCTTCACAGTTTGCATACGGAGTAAACAGCGATGAGTTTCATCCGCAGTGGTGCGTTAGGCGTCTGTTTTGCGGTTATGTTCCTGCCGAGGCAAAACGTGGTAGCGCAGGTTGTCATCAATGAAATCGTCGATGACGAGCGGGCTGCCGATTCAACTCAAGTATCCGACACAAGAGAATTTATTGAATTGTACAACGCAGGCAACTCCGCCGTTGATATCAGCGGCTGGACATTGAAGTACTGGCAACTGGGCGCGGCCACGGGCGCTGGCTCCTATTTTGGGACCACCGACACTATTCAGGCAGGCACGCTTCTGGCGTCGCACGACTACTTCGTGATCGGCGCGAATGGCGTTCCGAACCTTGATCTCGATCTAGGAGCAAACATTGATCTGTTCCCGGATAGCACCACGGCAATTGGAGGAACGATCTTCGAACTGTGGAACGGGGCCACCTTGATCGACGCGGTCGGCATGGAAACCTATCGCAACCAAGAACTCGCCAATGCAGATCAGGCGCAATTAGACCAGATTGCCTTTGGACAGACGGCGGGCTCGACGCCCCGTGGCGGCTGGTGGGGCCAAACGTTGTCGAACAATGCGAACGCGCCCAATGTACCGCAATCGCTCAGCCGCTTTACGGACGGACTCGATCGCAACGTGAACGGCCGCGACTTGGGCATGCTTCCCATCACTCCGGGTGCGACGAACAATTTGCCGCAAAATGCCGCCCACACGATCGCGAATGTCGACTCGACCGCCGTGGGTACGGAGCTTGCGACGAACTACTATGCGTCGTTCGTGCTGCCCAGAGTCATTGATCCGACGACGGTCGGCCCGGCCGGTGGGGGCGGCAACAACATCAACACCACGGCGGTTCCGGCTTCTCCGCAAGGCGGGCTCGCCATTATTGCCTATGATGAAACCGGCGGCGGAAATGCCGTCTACTCGAAGGAACTTGTCAACGAGTTCTCGCTATATGCCTACATTGAAACCGCGGACCTGAACTTGGGACAGACGGCAGTTCAATCCGAGGCGTCGACGTATGGCATAGGTTCGACGGACCCGTTTTTCGGCACACCGAACCAGGCGGGTTTGAACACGCTCACCAGCACGCAGAACGGCAATACCGGTATTGGCTGGTTGGTCCAGCGTGCCGAAGCCGCCAACGGCGGCGCCACCACGACCTTGCTGCAACTGATTGATTTCAACGACGGAGGCGACAGTGTGCTGGCAGATAATGACTGGCAGATCAAGCAGACAATCGACTTGAGCGCCAGTGCCTCGGGCTGGCACACATTAAGTATCGACTATGACCCCACGACCGGTAATGTAATCGCAAAATACGATCACAACACCTACAATTTCACGACGGCGACCGACCTCGTGGGCACTTTCTATGTCGGCTATCGCGAGAACCTGCCCGGCACCGGCAACACCGTCGCTCGACCGCCGACCTATGACTTGTACATAGCGCCGGCCGGTGTGCCTGGCGACTACAACAATAACGGCGTCGTGGATGCGGCCGATTATGTGTTGTGGCGCAACGGCGGCCCGCTGCAGAATGAGGTTTCCACGATCGGTTCGGTAACTGCCGAAGACTATACGGCATGGCGAGCTCGATTCGGCAACACGAGTGGTTCGGGCAGCGTTCAAACCGCTGCGGCAGTACCAGAACCTGGCACGTTCCTCTTAGTGCTCGCAGGTGCCGCCATGGCGACGGCTGCTCGGCGTAGGTCGCTCGGCTGAGCAGATGCTGCGCGCTTCATGCCCGTCGCTGTCCCCACGAGGAATCGGGCGTTCGGCCGGGCACGCCGGGACGTGGATCGAATAAATCATGGCACTGGCAGAACGGCCGGTGCCATGCTATTTGTGCCCGCTCATGGCCGGGAACATTTCGTTGACCATCGTAATGGCCGCGGGACCAACGAGAACGATGAAGATCGCCGGGAAGATAAACAACACGAGCGGAAAGATCAACTTCACCGCCGTCTTCGCCGCTTTCTCTTCCGCCATCTGCCGGCGGCGGGTGCGCATTGAGTCGCTTTGCACACGCAGAGCCTGTGCCACGCTGGAGCCGAACTTGTCGGCTTGAATCAGAATCGCCGCCAGCGCTTTGAGATCGTCGACGCCCGTTCGAGCTCCCAGGTCGTGCAACACGTCGTTGCGGGCCTTCCCCATTTGCAGGTGCAAATTGCACAAGCTGAATTCCTCGGCGATGACGGCATAGGTCTTCTTCATCTCTTCGCTGACCTTTCGCATCGCCTGGTCGAGGCCTAAACCGGCTTCGACGCAAACGACCATGAGGTCGAGGGCATCGGGCAAGCCGAAGAAGATGTTGTCTTGCCGCGACTTCCTGAGAAAGTAGAGCACGACTTCGGGGAGATAGAAAGCAATCCCCGCCACGGCGATGGTGTACATGAAGGCTTCGCCCGTGGCGCCCTTGGTGAACAGCAGCGTTCCGCCGCCCACGAAGAACCCGGCCGCCAAGCACATCGTCTTTAGTCCCAAGAAGATGCTCGGCGCGGACTCGCCGCGAAAACCGGCATGATTCAGCTTGGCACGTAGTTTACCTACGTCCTCCGCCGATTTTGGCTGCAGCGGCTTCGCCATTCTCGGCGAGGCTTTCTCCAGCAATCGCGTCATTCCGTCGGCACGTTTGGTAACGCCGCGTGATCCTTCGCGTGCCTCGCCGCGCCGCCGCGACGGGTCGCGGAAGTCGTCGAGCCGCGCCTCGGCGCGTAGGTTCTTCTTGCTCGACACGAGATCGAGCATCAACCAAGCGCCGCAAGCGACACCACCGAAAATGGCGACCTTGGTTAGGAGCGGCACGCTGATCAGAGTGGCCAAAGTGAACATGGTACGTCGTGAGTCAAGGGTATCGCAGCGAACATGGAAAGACGAACGGCAAACATGTCCGATCGCGTTTCCCAGTTGATTGCTTCTAGTCCTTGACTCACCTCCTTATACGCGAATATTTACAATCTTCCGAATCAACAGGGCGCCGAGGAGCTGCGAGACGATGCCGCCAACCAACATCTTCTTGCCCAGCGGATCGGTAAATAATAGCATCAAGTAGTCGGGGTTCATGCGGTACACGACCGCGAACAGCGCCGGCGGCAGCGCCAACAACACGACCCCGGACAAACGACCTTCGCCCGTGAGTGCTTGCACCTGGCCCCAGATCTTGAAACGCTCACGCACCAGGTGGCCGATCTTATCGAGGATCTCCGCCAAGTCGCCACCGGTTTGGCGCTGCAGAATTATCGCTGTGGCAAAGAACTTCAGATCGAGATTCGGGATCCGTTTTGTGAGGCCGTTGAGGGCTTCGTCGAGCGGCTTACCGAGGTTTTGTTCCTCGAACGTTCGACTGAATTCACCTCCAATCGGGTCCGACATCTCTTGCGCTACCAGGTTAAAACCGGCCGCCAGGCTATGTCCGGCTCGCAACGCCCGCGCGATCAGTTCCAACGCCTCGGGGAGCTGAGCAGCAAAGGCCTTCAGGCGTTTCTTGCGTTTAAACAGCAGCCACACGATCGGCAAAACGCCGAGGAGGGCTGCCATGACTGGTCCCAATGCCACGCTAAAGCCGGCCACAGCGGGGAGAATCAAACCGACGCCCGCCAACGCAGCACAAATCAGCAAGAAGTTCGGCACAGCCAGTTCAACGTTGGCCTGGTCGAACAATAGCCGAAGGTTCAAGTAACGCGAAACAAACCTTTCCGCTACGCCCGTACTGTCGTTCCGCATGGAACTGAGCAGTTCTTTGTACTGCGCCGCTTCTGCCTTGCCGCGGCCCTTCGAGTTGCCGGTCAGCGCGC
>JADZDJ010000140.1 GCA_020851115.1 Pirellulales bacterium | reverse complement strand
GAAATCCTTCGTGAACACACGACGCGTCGAAGGGGCTGCGGCAGTCTGCTTCCGTGGCATCGATCAACTCCTTGAGGTAATGTCCATTTTAAGGTGTTGACCCGTCCGTGGAATCGGCACCACCTCAACCTGCGGATCCAAGGAAGGCCCATTCCACGGCGCGCCAACCGTCTTCCGCCCGCTGCCGCCTACCTGTCCATTCTACGATTGGACATCTCCCCTCTTCCGTGCTCTAATTTCAACAGCCCGCGGAACAGGTTCTTTATCTAGACCGCTAATTTGAGGTGACACCATGTGGTTCCCAATGCTGCGCTGTCGATCCGCCCTATTCGGATTGCTTGTGTCTGCCGCTTTCGTTTCGACGATTTCCGCTGCGGACGAACCGTCCACGGCAGACTTGCCCGTCACACGGGTTGTGTTGTTCAACGCGGGCGTCGGATTTTTCGAACACACCGGCTCGGTCGAGGAGACGCAGCAAGTGGTCTTGAAATTCAACACCGACCAAATCAACGACCTACTGCAAAGCCTCGTGCTGCAAGACCTCGGCGGCGGGCAGGTTTCCGCCGTCACTTATGAAGCCCGCGAACCGCTGGCTCGCACGCTGAAAACATTCGCGATTGACCTGACTCGCGCCGCAACCTTGGCCGACTTGCTGCAACAAGTCCGCGGCCAGCAGATCGCGGTCGAGGCCCCGCAGCCCATCGAAGGCATTCTCCTGGGCGTCGAAACACGCAAGGTCGCCGCGAAAGACACGGTCGTCGATCAGCAATTCCTCAATCTCAAAACCAGCGGCGGCCTGCGCAGCATTGCGATGGACAGCATCGTCAATTTTCGCCTGCTCGATCAGAAGCTGAACGCCGAGCTTGACGAAGCCCTGTCGCTCTTGGCCGCCGCACATTCAACCGACAACAAGTCGGTGACGCTCCAATTCCGCGGCAAAGGAAAGCGAAACGTTCGCGTTGGCTACATTCAAGAAGCCCCCGTGTGGAAAGCCAGCTATCGGCTGGTGCTGGGCGACGAAAAGCCGCCGTTTCTGCAAGGCTGGGCAATCGTCGAAAATACCGGCGAGCACGACTGGAAAGACGTGAATCTCTCGCTGGTCAGCGGCCGGCCAATCTCGTTCATCATGGAACTTTACGAACCGCTCTTCGTGCAGCGGCCAACAGTAGTGCCGCAGGAGTTTGCCGACTTGAAGCCGCGCGTGCATGGGCAAGATCTATCGAAGGAAGCGAAGGATGCGACACTTCAACCCAACGCGATTCGAGCCAAAGACAAGAAAGGTCGTGGCATGATGGGTGGTATTGGCGGCGACGGCAGTTTTGGATACGCGCGAGCACCGCAAGCCCCTGCACCCATGGAAGATCAGGCAGCCGTACCGTTCAATCCGGCGGAAGGCATTGCCACCGCGGCCGCGGCCGGCGATGTCGGCGAACTATTTCGCTATGAAATCAAATCACCCGTCACGCTCGCTCACCACAAGTCGGCCATGCTGCCGATTGTGAACGAATCGATTGAGGGCAAGAAGCTTTCCATCTACAACCAATCCGTCCAACCCAAGTATCCCTACAACGGTTTCCGCCTGAAAAACACGACTGACCTCCATTGGCTGCAAGGGCCAGTCACCGTGTTCGACGGCGGCGAATTCGCCGGCGACGCCCAGATCGAAGATGTCCCCCCCGCCGCTACCCGACTCATCAGCTACGCCCTCGATCTCGATGTGGAAGTCGCTCCAGAAGCGAAAAGCCGTCCCGATGAACTGGCGGCAGTCAGCATCGCCAAAGGAACGCTCAAACTCACTCGCAAATTGACGCGCCAGCATCAATACACCATCAAAAATTCCGGCCAAAACAAGAAAACGGTGCTGATCGAGCAGCCGATCGAAGCCGGCTGGCAACTGGTTTCACCCAAAGAACCGGCCGAAAAAACCCGCAACTTGTATCGTTTCGAAGTCGCGGTCGAACCGGGCCAATCGACCAGCCTCAACGTCGTCGAACAGCAACAGGTCAGCGAACAAATTATGGTTGGCACGCTCGGCAACGAAGCCATCCTGGCCTTCGCCACCAACGCCGCCAAGCTGAATCCGGCGGTCGAACAAGCTTTGCAACAATGCGTCGCACTGAAAAGCGCCTTGGATGCCGCCATCGCCGAAGTCTCCCGCGTGCAAGTGCAAATCAATACCATCGTAGAAGATCAAGCCCGCATCCGCCAAAACCTCCCCCAACTCGACCGCACCAACACGCTCTATAATCGCTACGTCAAGAAATTATCGGAGCAGGAAGACGAACTGGAACAGCTCCATAAACAATTAACCATGCTCAACGACAGGGCAACCAAAGCCCGCGCAGCGCTCGACGAATTTCTGCTGGGATTAACCATCGAATAGGTCGCACACAAGTAGGTCAACCGCCGCCGCAGCCGCGCGAGACCCGGGAAGGTGTCTCGCGGGCCGCTGCACAAGAATTTCATCTCTTATGGCTGCATAAAATCTGTCCAATGATTGGGGTCCACCTCACCACACAGCCGTCCGCGCCATGATGTTCTACCACTAAAATTTTTGTCGCAAGCACCGGACACTAAAGGGAAATACGCCGGCGGTGGAACACGGTCTGGCCGAACATGTTTGGACCGTCCGAACCATGCTTGAACGGGTTATGGAGGTCGGACACACTTAATCACCCACCACCCGATAGTTGGTGGTGGGTGAATATCTGTGTCCGCAAAAAGGCCCGGAATTTGCTTATGTGTAAACACTATCGTAACCGCAAGTCCTTTTGCGGTTTACGCTTCCGCTCTATTGACTATTCTTACTCAAAACCCTTAGAATGCCGATACATACCGAGTGTGGAGTAGACTGTACTAGGCTTGCCAAGTAGGGCAAAGAGCCCCATTCTCTTTTCGGGACTCTGAAATGGCTTTGACGTTTCCGGAATTGGTCCCGCCTCTTGGCGGTCTTACGGCCTGCGCGAATCGCATTGATTTAGCCGAACATCCACAGCTTACGGGACTAATTCCCGACCAAAAAACGGAAGATATTGCGATTGTGGAGGAGGGTGTAAGCTGCGTCCGTCTGGTGCGCGAACGTTTTAAGTCCGGGTTGTATCATTTCCATTTAGACTACTTTTCGACCGAGATCTTCGGTGCACGGACAGCAACTTGCAACCTTGATGAGATTCGCCAGCAATTTAATCAATTAGTTGGGAAGATATTGGTTGTCAATTTTGAATCAAAATTCAGGCTCACCACCTCTCAACTTCCAAAGGTGGGGTTGGTAAACTTGCTAGGTAGCGTTGGGATCAACTTGGGTGGGACCACGGCGTCCTTGTCCGGGGCTACCATCCGGCTCGGGGACACGGTGTATCGGGAAATTCGCTGGAAACATGCACCGCCGGCTCCGGATGGATCACCGCAGTATGCAGTAGAAGTTATCGGTGCACTTGGCCAAATTTCCGTTTCGCCCGATTTGCTCTCAGTTGCGTCAATTCGGGCCGTTGATGGACTAAATCGCTTTGTTCTTTTCAAGGGTGCCAAACCCGTCGTCAATCAATAATGCAAGCAATAAGCCGCATAGCACACCTATCGCATCTATTTGAAGGGTCGTCAGCCCAATACGCCTATGATTTTGGCGACTGCGAACCGTCCGACGAAATCAAGCTTCCTGAGCCTGATAACTACCTAAGCCCCGAAGGTGTGGCCGAGGTTATTCGGCTAAAGTTGCAGATTTCAGAAATGGAAATGCAGTTAGCTGAGCAAGCCGAGCAATTAGCAGACCAGCAAAATCGCTTAAGATTTGTCGAATCTATTGTTCCATCTTTGCTCGGAAGCGCAACATATTTTGAAGTTCGAGATGCAATTGAACGTGTAAAATCAATAACAGCATCACTCTTCTCTCGCGTCTCCGGGCCTGTAGAGCACGAAGATTGCGAAGTTGCCGGCGAAAGATATTTTGAATTTGCGGTCAAGTGCAACGGCGATGTGGATAAGGCATTAGCGAAGCACCACGACTGGCACGCGTCAGTCTCCGCATTACCTCCCAATGTTCGTAGTCTTTTCCGTTTGTCGTTTGATGACTAACTGAAGAATGTCCGGCGACGACTTTTACGAATTGGCGTCAAAGCTCTCTAGTGGGCAGACACCTGCTGAAATGCGATCGGCGATTAGCCGCGCATACTACAGCGCATTTCACAACGCGAGTGAGTTACTTGAGAGCATAGGAATCACGTTGCCGAAAGGCCCAGAATGCCATACAAAGGTTCGGCAGATTCTGGATCAAAGCGGTGACTCTGAGTTAACTACAGCAAACTCAAAACTGTACGATCTTCGCCGCGATAGAAACGACGCCGACTATAAGCTGTCATTGGAAAAATTCGATAAGAAGCCATGCGCGATTGCCAACCTGCGAATTGCATCTGACATAATCGCGTGTATTAAGGCGAGGCTTCCGAAACCCGAACGAACCGAAATGCATGATGCGCTTCGGAAATACGCAAAAGACTGCTTGCGATTGACCGTGACATAAAGTTGCGAACCCTTTCCTGGTCTCGCTGTCTTGTTTTTCTTATGATCGAATCGAATTCCCGGCAGATTAGCTTTGGAGGGCGGTCCGCGCCTTGGTCGGCGCAGCAGCCTTATAGCCTGCCGTAGGATTCGGCGTCAGCCGACAGGGTTCGATTCCCCTTCTCTCCGCTAGCCACGATTTGGCGTAGCTACTAAGCCCCGAATTGCCGCTGTGACGGCCTGCGAACGGTTCCAGCCGTTCTTATCGGCCAGTGCGTCCAATTGCTCTACGAGGGCTTCTGGCACGGTTGCAGACACTAAAACGGTCGGCCCCTCAGGGCTAGACGGTTTCCGGCCTGCGCCCGCTCGCTTCCCGCCATGCTGCTTTTTCTTGGCCATTTTCCACCTTGTTTGAAATAATTATATAAATCATGTTGACAGCCCCGATATGAATTATATAATGAAATCAACCTTGGAGGTCAAGTCAATAAAAAACCCCTGCGACTGCTGAAACAATCGCAAGGGCAAACAACAATCTGACGGCTAGCGCCAGAATGCTGCCTAAGCAACTTCATTCTACCACGCAAAGCCGTCCCAGCGAAGGGAAAGGTTTGCGATGGTCATTTCGACTTGCGATCATTCGAGCTACAAAAAGAACGGCTCGACCAAGAGCGGCGACACTCGTTATCGTTGCACGCTTTGCGGCAAGAGCTGGACGGCGTTCACCCAAGCATTCAGCGGAATGCGGGTCGGCATGGATATGGCCGTGCGGATCGTCAGCATGCTCTGTGAGGGCGTTTCCGTCCGCGGCACTTCACGGCTAACGGGCGTCGATAAGAACACAGTTATCGGGCTGGCCTGCTTGGTCGGCCAGCGCTGCGAAGAGTACATGGCCCGCACACTGGTTCGGCTGCCGGCTGATGATGTTCAGTGTGACGAAATTTGGCAGTTCATCTACTGCAAGCGATACACGGCCAAAAAAGAGAAGTACGTCGGCGGCGTGGGCGATTCCTACTGCTACACGGCGATTGAGCGGAATACGAAGCTATTGATGGCGTGGCACATGGGACGGCGCGACGAACGGGATACGCTGCGATTCTGCGAAAAGCTGGATCGGGCCACGACGGGGCGTTTTCAGCTTTCGACGGACGGCTGGAAATCCTACGAATACGGCGTTCTCTGCCACCTACGGAACAAGGTCGATTTTGGAATGCTGGTTAAGACCTACAGCGACCAAACGCGAGAAGAGCGCCGCATGTACTCGCCGGGGCCGTGATGTCCAATTTGGCACGCACTTTGCTCATAGTCGGGTGTCGGCCAGCGAGACGCCGATAACCTCCCCCCGGCGGGGTCGGAACCGAGAAGAGGCGCTTGGGTCTGATTTGGGGCCGGTACAGAGAAGAGGTTGATGCCGAAGTGTAAACCGAGCAACGGAAATAGAAGTGGCCTAAGTCTTGATTACGGAAAGAGTTGAGGAAGAACAGTAGAGAGTGCGACATCGGCCAGGAAGAGGCGCTTGGCTGAAAAATCAAGACAATTCGAAGCCACGATGGGATGGGCGAGTTGAGGGTTCTCCAAAAGGGATCCTTAACTCGCCTGTTCTTTTTTGCGTGTATTAAAATTAAACATGTGATTAAAAATAAAACACATTACCATGCGATTCGTTCGATAAAAATCAATAGAACTAGAAAAAAATTTGATCATTCTCGCAACTCGTTCGGCAAAATTGCAATCTGCAGGCAAATGGTATTGTGCTTCTAATCCACTTTGACTCGAACGGTCATGCAGCGATGGATGTCTGCAGCGGTAGGTCGAAGTCGACTTAAAAGACGATCGATGGTGGCCGACTCTGCTTTCGAGAATGTAACCAGCGGAGACGATGCCACTCGTCTACAAAATGTTGGACAACGTTGCTCGAAGGTTTGTACGATAATAGACGTAGTGTCGCAGTAAGCTTCACAGTACTTGCGTCGGCATCTATTCCATCTTGCGAACGGATGTAATTCCATGAAGAGGCGCAGCTTAATTTTGCATGGCTGTGGTCTTTTGATGGTGGCGGCCAGCGTCATTGCCAGAGCGGCCGATAAGCCGTCAGAACGAACGCTCGCAACTACGTCCACTCCTAGCACCGCCTCGCACAAGCCGTCGGCTCGAACGCTTCCGCAAATTGAGTACATCAATGATTTTGTACTCCAAAGCTGGCGGGCACATGGCTTGCAACCTTCGGCGTCGGCATCCGACGGAGAATGGTGCCGTCGCGTGTTTCTCGATCTGCTGGGACGAATTCCAAGTATCCATGAAATTGAGCGATTTCAAAAAGATCGAGCGGTCGATCGAAAGCTGAATCTGATCAACCGCCTGCTGAGCGACGAATATGTCGAAGAGTATGCGCGTAATTGGAGCAATATTTGGACGATTCTGCTCATTGGTCGACCGACCGACAATCGCGCCGCAAACCGCTCGCCGGTGGATCGCGAGGGGATGTCGAAATACCTTCGCGATACGTTCGCGCGGAACAAGCCCTATGACCAGATGGTATTCGATCTGGTGACGGCCACCGGTTCGACGAGGCCCGGCGACGAAGATTTCAACGGTGCCACGAATTTTTTGATCGGCGATTTGGCAGAGCAGGCCACCAACGCGACGGCAAAGACGGCGAAGCTGTTTCTCGGCATGCAGGTTCAATGTACGCAATGCCACAACCATCCGTTCAATGACTGGAAACAGAACCAATTTTGGGAATTGAACTCGTTTTTTCGACAAACGGCAAACCAAGGTCCAAGGCGGCGGCGTCCCAAGTCTCCGGCGGCGGAGCTGGTCAATGTCGATTTTGCCGGCGAAGGTGAAAATCGCACGAAAAACATCGACGAAGCGATCGTGTTCTACGAGCTGCGCAACGGCCAAATGAAATCGGCCTTCCCAGTGTTTGTGGATGGTCAAGAGATTGCCAAAAGCGGCCGCGTCGGCGACGTCAACCGTCGCAACGAATTAGGTCGGTTGATCATAAATTCGCCCTATTTGAGTCAGGCCATCGTCAATCGCATGTGGGGCCATTTCTTTGGCTACGGATTTACCAAACCTGTGGACGACATGGGTCCGCATAATCCACCGACGCATCCGGAATTGCTCGAACGACTGGCAAGCGATTTCACCTCGCACAGTCACGACCTCAAGCAACTCATTCGCTGGATCGTGCTCAGCGAACCCTATGGCCTGTCGAGTAAAATGAGAAAGGGGAGCAACGATAAGGATGACCCGTCGCTTGGCGAAAAGCCGATGTTCAGCCATTTCTATCTGCGGCAAATGCAGGCCGAACAGTTGTACGAATCGCTCATGACAGCGACCGAAGCCGATAAGACCGCCCGTGGCAATTACGAAGAGCAGCAGCGAAAAAAAGACGACTGGCTGCGGCAGTTCACCATTGCCTTCGGCACCGATGAAGGAGACGATACGACCACTTTCAACGGGACTATTCCGCAGATGCTGATGATGTTCAACGGCGACATGATCAAGGCCGCCACGAGCATCGATTCGGGCAGCTATCTCGATCGCATCGCCAAGAACAACAGGCTGTCGAACGGCGACAAGATTAACCTGCTATACATGGCTGCACTGTCTCGCAAGCCGACGGCAGGCGAAATCGACTTGGCCAATCGACTCTTGATCGCACGCAAAGGCAATCCCGTCGAGGCGCTGCGAGATGTATTTTGGGTGCTGCTCAATAGTGCGGAGTTTATTTTTAATCACTAACCACTCGTTGGAGAATTCGCATGTCGCTCTTTCGAACTCCTGCGGGCATGACCCGTCGTCATTTTATGTCGCACTTGGCTGGCGCGGCGGCGATGGCGGCTCCGGCGATTAGCTTCACCAACAGCATCTTGGCCAGTGCGGTCGACATGAAGAAGAAGCAGCGATCGTGCATCCTGCTGTGGATGGGGGGCGGGCCTAGCACGATCGACCTGTGGGATTTGAAGCCAGGCGCGCCAACCGGCGGACAGTTCAAGCCGATCTCGACTAGCGCCGATGGCATCCAAATTTGCGAGCACATGCCGTTGCTCGCCAAACAGATGCATCTCTTGTCGATCGTGCGCTCGATGAGCACTCGCGAGGCCGATCACAATCGTGGCCGCTACTACATGCACACCGGCTACGTGCCCAATCCCAGTATCGAACATCCCGGCTACGGCTCAGTCGTCGCGCATGAGTTGATTGACAAGGTTCCTGAACTTCAAATCCCGCCGTTCGTCTCGGTGGGTGGCGGCAGCGTCGGCCCCGGCTTCCTCGGCATGACCTGGGCACCGTTCGTCGTCAACAGCAATGGAGACGTGCGAAACCTGAACTTCGGCGATAATCCCGAGCGAATGAGCGAACGACTCAACGCGCTGGATTCACTGGAAAAGAGCTTCATGAAGGATTATCGCGGCGGCAGCACCGACGATCATTACAAAGTGCTGCAAAAGACCGTGAACTTGATGGTCAGCAAGCAGATGGAAGCCTTCAAAGTGAACAGTGAGCCTAAGGAGTCACGCGAGAAATATGGCACTTCGGGCTTTGCCCGCGGTTGCTTAATGGCCCGCCGTTTGGTGGAAATCGGCGTGCCGTTCATCGAAGTCGATCTGGGAGGTTGGGACAATCACCAGAATGTTTTCACCACGCTGCAAAATCAAAAATTGCCTGAGCTTGACAAGGCGATGGCCGCGTTGATCAGCGATCTTTACGATCGCGGCTTGCTCGATACAACGTCGATCGTTTGGATGGGTGAATTCGGCCGTACGCCGCGGATCAACGGCAACGCCGGCCGCGACCACTTTGCCCGCGCCTGGAGTGTGGTGGTCGGAGGCAGCGGGTTCAAACGGGGCGTGGTCGTCGGCGAGACCAATTCCGACGGCACGGAAGTTACAAGCGAACCCTACACCTCGCAAGACTTAATGGCCAGTGTTCTCAAGTCACTCGGCATCTCGCTCGACACCACGTTCACCAGCAAGAGTGGACGGCCGATGAAGATCGCCAACAGCGGCAAAGTGATTAAGGAACTGTTTGTGTAGCAGCGGTTGCTGGCGACAACGCAGCGCTCGCTTTCAATTCCGTCCTTCCCAGCCGCCATAGTAGTGATTGTAGTAATACGACTCACTGCGGTTGGGTGCGCCAGTCGAATAGGGCATGATCTCGCTGCTGGTGGCGCTGGAGCCTTTGGCGAAGGGATTCTTCGGCTGAATCATGCCGCTGTTGAAACCAGAGGGTTCGCTGGGCCCGGCGGCAAAATGTCCGCCGCGTGTGGGACCGCCCGCCGACAGGGTTTCCTGGCGCTGGCGCTGCTGTTCCATGGGCTGCACGTAGTTGAAATAGTCGGTTCCACCGTAGGGCTGGACGCGCATCAAGTTCAAATAGGGCGAGATGTTCGGATTGTTGTAGTAATACTGATCCCACAAATAAGTTCTTGGATTCAACGTTTGCCCGCTCGTGCCAAGTTGCCACGAGTAGAGACTCGCGTACGAATCGCCTGAATAGGGCTGGGCTTGGGCAGAAGTACCGAGTGCCATCGCCAACACAACTGCCCCACAAAAGCTGAAATTTCGCATCATAGAATACTCCTTCGAATCGCGGTAGTTTATTGACCGCCGGAGACTGCCTGCGGACACCAAATTTCTCAGGAACTTGCGGCGAGCGCACATGGGCGCTCACCCAGCGACTGACAATCAGGGCTCTTCGCTTGGTCGTTGAACCGCACCTTCGAACCGTCGCATAATCTCTTTCCAATTTGTGAAGATCACGCTCTGGCTCTGATAGAATTCTTGCAATTTGGAATCGGAAAGCAATTGGTTGTCCCACAGACGCTGTTGCCAATGGGGATCGATTCGCTTCAGCCCTCCTCCTTCGATGGCTGGGCGAAAAACAATCTGCGTCAGGCCCGGAGAAAGCGACTGGATGAGCTTCATCAGGGCGTTGCGTTTACCTTCGTAGTTGTCGGCCGTGGGGGAAAACTTCAGATCGTCGAGCTTCGGCAACGGGTACTTGGAAATCATGCCGACGATGCTTGGTGTCAAGGGAAAGCCCTTTTGCTGAAACTCTGCCAGCCGCTGTGGCGTCAGTTCTACCACGATCGCGGGGATCCAATGCTTATGAGCTACACCGAGGTAAACGGCCATCAAATCGGGGCGATAGACGAGCGCGCCCATGTGCGGCGTCAAATGGCTAGGCTCGAAACCGGCGGCACGGGCGCGCTGAATTTGAGCCTGCACTTCGCGGTCGGTGTCGTCGCTGGTCGCGCTAGCGGTGAATTGCGTGAGCGTGCGCCACAAGTACGAATTCGAATCGACCAGCGACGGAACTTCGCCGGCGGGCAACACCGGCTTCCATCGATAGTTTTCATATTCGCTGGTCAGCGTCAGCGATAGACCGACATCGTATTTTTCCAGGTCGTCAGCCCGCTGGGCAAAATCCAATCCCCATGGGGCAGGCATCATGTTGCCGACCGATTGCACTTGATTCTGTTTGAGCGCCGTCTCGGCCGCCGCGCTCGTTTCATACGTCATTCCGGCCTGGTCGGCGTACAGAATCAGCACTTTCTTGCCCGCCGGAAAACCAAGGCGTTCTGCCCAGGTTTGCTCGGCCTGCGATGGTGTTGCGAAGACAGCCAACGAGAGCCATCCGAGTGCCGCGGCGATTGTGCCGACTTTTCCGATATTGCGATTCACGGTGCAACTCCTGAAAGCGTGTTTGCCGCTATTGTTTCTGCTTTGAGCCGGGCAAGTCCAGCAATACGCAGTCTCGCCAGCGGAAGAATTTTGACCCGTTGCCGTAAAACGATGGGAAATCATAGGTTATGAACGGCGAGCAGGAAAACCGCTCATGAACGTTCATGCCACACTGATGGGAGATGCTCAGACTTCAACAAGCCAGCAATGTCCGGCGATGGATCGAGGCGGAAGAAGCCGGCGAAGAAAGAGCAAATCATGGTCACCACGTCTCCGGCGAGAGTCCGTAATAGCCGAGAGTGTTCAGCCCACAACGACTTCGCACTTGCTCGACGAAGGCATCGATTTCGGTATTCGTCAGCGGCGCAACAAAGGCCTCGGCCGGCCGGCGGGCAATCGTGTAGATCTGCACGGATTTGATTTTGCCGACGGCGGTGATTTCGTTCAGCCGGTCGCAGAACGCGTCGAGTTCAGCGGGCGCTGGCGGATCGCCGTTGATTCGCATAAACAGCGACTGAATCACCAGCGGGCGCACCTTGGCGGCGTCGGCGATGTTTTCAAGCACCTGGCGGAATGGAATCATCGTGCGTTCGACGAGTTGATAATATTCCTCAGTGCCGGCTTCAAGCTTGGCCCAGATTTCGCCGTTGTTCTGATCTAGAATCGCCAACCCGCGTTTCACATGTTCGCGGTGAAACATGCTAGCGTTGGTGATGAGCACCATTTTTACATCGTCGAGCTTGTGCCGCCGCTTGACTTCCGCACAGGCGGAGACGAGTTCATCGAAGTTGCGATAGGTCGTCGGCTCGCCGTCACCGGAGAATGCGATGTCGTTGAGGTGTCGCAATTCAGGTGGCGTGTGGCGGAACTTCTCGGTGTGGTAGATGTCGTCCGACAAGATCATCCGCAGGCCAATGTCGAGCTCGGCCAACAGCCCCTCGGTTTCGACAAACGTGGTTTCGGCCGCCGTCGTGCGATCGACTTGGCAGTAGATGCAATCGAAGTTGCACACCTTGTCGGGATTGAGGTTCACGCCGAGCGAAAGTCCACGCGAGCGTCGACTGAGAACGGGATACACGAAGCGGAAGTTCTCGAACGTCCGCTCGTGCTTGGTAAATAGCGGCGACGATTGCAGATCGTCAGGCATGTGGCTCAATCCCAGTGTATGCAGTGGCGCCACAATTCTATGCCGCAGACCGTCGAAATTCTAAGCCCGTCGCAACACCGTGAATTCGTCCATCGTCACGGTCGTCAATTCGCCGTCGTCGCGGCGGACGATGAGGTAGTCGCTGAAGACTTTGTCGTCGTAATTGCGGCGGAAATGCAGGCCATGCCGCCGCCGCTCGCAGCGGACCACCGTACCAACGGTCTTAGCGGTCCACCGTTTCAAGCCGACTTTCACTTCGTGCGTGGCCGCGATGCGGTCGCCAGGCGCTAAGTGAGCAAACAAGTCGCGCGACTCAGCTTCGGTCTTTGTGAGCGGATAGGCTGGGGCGGTTTGCATGGTTGATGGTTGATGGTTATCGATTGTCGGGATGCGCTTGAGCAAGTGCAGCCGACGATCGACCACGGACGACCGACCCACTACACTTCCTTGGCGTTAATCCACGGCATCAGTCTTCGCAGCTTGCGGCCGACTTCTTCGATTGGGTGTTCGCGCTCGGCACGGCGTGTCGCTTTGAAGGCCGGCGCATTAGCTTTGTTCTCCAGGATCCACTCTCTGGCGAATTGGCCGGAGCGAATCTCTTGAAGTATCTTCTTCATCTCGGCCTTGGTTTGTTCATTGACGATTCGCGGGCCGCGCGTATAGTCGCCAAACTCAGCCGTATTCGACACGCTGTATCGCATGTAATTGAGGCCGCCTTGGTAGAATAAATCCACGATCAGCTTCAGTTCATGCATGCACTCGAAAAAGGCCATCTCGGGTTGATAGCCCGCTTCAACCAGCGTCTCAAAGCCGGCTTTCACCAGCGCGCTGACTCCGCCACAGAGGACCGATTGTTCGCCGAATAGATCGGTTTCAGTTTCCTCGGCAAAGGTCGTCTCGATCACGCCGGCTCGCGAGCCGCCGATGCCCTTCGCGTAGGCCAAGCCGATCTTTTTCGTCGTTTCGCTGGCGTCTTGGCTCAGCGCGATCAAGCACGGCACGCCTCCGCCTTTTTCAAATTCGCTGCGCACCAAATGTCCGGGGCCTTTGGGGGCGACGAGCAGTGCATCAACTCCCGACGGAGGTTCGACCTGACCGAAGTGAATGTTGAATCCATGCGAGCACATCAGTACGTTGCCTTCCTTGAGGTTCGGCTTGATGTGCTGGCGGTAGATGTCTCCCTGCACTTCGTCCGGCAGCAAAATATTGACAATGTCGGCCTGTTTTGTGGCTTCTTCGACCGCCAGCGGTTTAAACCCGTGCAAAACCGCCAGTTCGTAATTCTTGCTGCCCGGCCGCTGGCCGATGATCACGTTGCAGCCGCTGTCTCGCAGGTTTTGCGCCTGGGCATGCCCCTGCGAGCCGTAGCCCAAAATGGCGATGGTCTTGTTCTTGAGAACGGAAAGATCGCAGTCTTTGTCGTAATAGATGGTAGCAGCCATTCGGAGGGTTCAGGGTTCAGGGTTCGGGATAATAACGATACAGGATGAATGATCAATGGAATTGTAGGATTACCGCACTTCGTTCATTTATTCAGCATTCAGCATTCAGCGCTTCATATCGTTTCACGCCAATGAGCTTCGTGCCGTTTCTTCATCGACACCGTCGGCGTTCGCTTCAGCGATTGCTTTCGGGTCGGGGCGGCAGACGCCGCGGACCATAGCAATTCGGCCTGTGCGCGCCAACTCGACAATGCCGTAAGGGCGCATCATGTCGATGAAAGCTTCGATTTTCTTCTCCTGACCGGAGATTTCAACGATCACCTGGTCTTTGGCCACATCCACGATCCGGCCGCGGAAAATGTCGGTCAACTCGCGGATTTCTCGACGTTTCCCGCTCGATGCCCGTACCTTGATGAGCATCAAATCGCGTTCGACGTAATCCTGCGAACTGATATCGTCAACGTTTACTACCGTGACTATTTTTTCGAGCTGGCGACGGACCTGTTCCAGCACGCGGTCATCGCCGACGACGACAAAGGTCATTCGAGAAAGTTGGGCGTCTTCGGTTTCGCCGACGGCGAGACTGTCGATGTTGTAGCCGCGCGAGGCGAGCATGCCCGAAATGTGGGCGAGCACCCCTGGCACGTTCTGGACGACGGCGGAAATGACGTGGCGCATACTTATTCCTGGCTTGTGACGTAATTCCAAATGATAGCTTGAGTTAGGGCGGGTGAGCAAGAGCCGGGCTGGATGTTGGCTGTTCGATTCTGGATGCTGGATAGTATCAGGCTATCGAGCATCCAGCATCTGCCAGAATCCCATCCATATTTCTTCAAGCAGCCAGACACCTCATGCATTGGAGCAGGGCTGTTACAATAGATGTTCAATTTACGCTGGCTGCAAAGACAAACCCCCTGCGATCCGAGTTCGCAACCTAAAGTCGAAATATTCCCATGTACCAGACCGAAAATATCAATGTCCGCGGCATCGAGCCGATTATTTCGCCCCTCGATTTGAAGCACGAACTGCCCGCTTCCGAGGCGGTGGCTCAGACCGTCGTCGATGCACGCGAAGTCGTTAAAAAAATCCTTTCCGGCGAAGACCAGCGACTGATGGTCGTCGTCGGCCCCTGTTCGATTCACGACGAAAAATCGGGGCTGGAATATGCCCAGCGGCTCAGAGAACTCGCCGGTCGCGTGAGCGAGAAGCTGTTTGTCTTGATGCGGGTCTATTTCGAAAAGCCGCGGACGACGGTGGGCTGGAAGGGACTCATCAACGATCCTCATCTAGACGACACATTCGACGTAAGTACCGGCTTGCGAACCGCCCGGCGAATATTGCTGCGGGTCGCTGACATGGGTTTGCCGGCCGCCACCGAGATGCTTGAACCAATCACGCCACAGTACATCGCGGACTTGCTCACGCTCGCTTCAATCGGTGCTCGCACGACCGAGTCACCGACGCACCGTCAAATGGCCAGCGGCTTGTCGATGCCGGTCGGCTACAAAAACGGGACCGACGGCAGCTTGCAAGTGGCGCTCGACGCAATGATGGCTGCTCGCACACCGCATGCATTCTTGGGCATCGACAACGAAGGACGCACTTGTATCATTCGAAGCAACGGCAATCCGTGGGGCTGTCTCATCTTGCGCGGCGGCCGATCGGGACCAAATTATTCCCCGGATAGCCTGAGAACCGCCGCCAACGAACTGGCCAAGCATAAACTGCCGCCGCGGCTGATCGTCGATTGCAGCCACTCGAACTCGAATAAAGACTTCCGCCGCCAGTGCGTCGTGTGGAATAGCGTGCTGGATCAAAGGCGAGACGGCAATTCATCGATCGCCGGCTTGATGCTCGAAAGCAATCTTGTCGAAGGAAGCCAAAAACCCAACGGCGACCGGACGAAGCTCCAATACGGCGTTTCCATTACCGACCCGTGCATAGGTTGGGAAGAGACGGAGTCGTTAATATTGGCGGCGTACGAAAAGTTGGCTGAAGCGCCGGCGGTCACCTGAGCGGGGCGAGTTTTATCGATTCACCATCTCCCCCCGGATTGGACGGCGGAATTGCTGAGGCCGCCCCATGCCAGGGCGAATCCCTCGATCAAATTGCGGCGACCGTAATTCGACATGCGTCCCATGTGAGGCCCCTGTTTGCAGAGCGGGCGGATTCGGTACAATGTTCGCTCATAAGTGCATTGTTTGTCTGCCGAACGCGAGGAATTGTCATGGCCAAGAGCAAGAAAAAGTGCGAAACCGTTTTTCTCGTCTGCGAAGAGACGGGAGATTACAACTACACTCTCCGCCGCAAGCCGGGAGGTGAGAAATTGAAGCTAAAGAAATACAATCCGCGGTTGCGAAAGCATACGCTGCACGTGGAAAAGAAGAAGTAGCAAGGACGAGTGGCTGGTGGTCCGGTCGCCCGGTGACTGCTGAATGTCTCCATCCGACACCAGTTCGCCAGCGATCGGGTGTTCCTTTCTCCGTCAGGATGACAAATGCCCAAGCGTTGGCGGATTCGGCCGCATGATTCGGGGCAAATTGCCCGTCTTGAGCGCGAAGCTGGCGTATCGGCGGTCGTTGCCCAGTTGCTCGCAGCGCGGGGAATCTACGATGCTGCGACGGTCAAATCATTTCTCGATCCCAAGCTCAACTGCCTGCGCGATCCCGAAGAGCTGCCGGGACTCAACGGCGCTGTCGAACGAATTCACGCGGCCGTTTCAGCGGGCAAACCGATTGTCATTTACGGCGATTACGACGCCGACGGCATGACGGCGACTGCGATTCTCACGAACGGTTTGCGGTTGCTCGGGGCGGCGGTCAGTTACTACGTTCCCAATCGCATCGACGAAGGCTATGGCCTGAACGACGGCGCCTTGCGGGTTTTAGCTGAACGCGGTGCCCAAATGGTGATCACCGTTGATTGTGGCATTTGCAGTATCGGCGAGGCGCAGACGGCACGCGAGATCGGCATCGAGTTGATCATCACCGATCACCATGAAATGAAGGACGAATTGCCCGCGGCTGCAGCGCTGGTGCATCCGCGATTGCCTGGATATTCCTATCCATTCGCCGGATTGAGCGGGGCAGGAGTCGCCTTCAAACTTGCCTGGGCGCTGTGCCAGCGCTCGTGCCAAGCGAAGCGAGTCACCGATGCGATGCGCGACTTTTTGCTACAAGCCGTCGGACTGGCGGCGCTGGGCACCGTGGCCGACGTCGTGCCGCTGGTCGATGAAAATCGCATCCTGGTCTATCATGGATTGTTCAGCTTGCGCCAACGGCCAACGCTGGGAATTGCCGCGCTCATGCAACTGACGAAGCTCGATCAAAAAGCGACTCTGGAATGCGAAGACGTCGGGTTCACGTTGGCTCCGCGCCTCAATGCCGCGGGACGGCTGGGGCAGGCCCTGCTGGGCGTCGAACTGCTAACGACCCAGTCGTCGGATCGCGCGAACGCACTCGCCGAATATCTTCATGAACTAAACAGCAGTCGCGATAGCTTGGAGCGCAGCATTTTTCTGGCCGCTAACAAGCAGGTGCAAGAACGATTCGACGCCGAGGGAGATTCGGCGCTGGTGTTGGCCGCGCAGGGCTGGCATCCAGGCGTGATTGGCATTGTCGCGGGAAGGCTCGCCGAGAAATATCATCGCCCCGTCGCGCTCATTGCGCAGGACGAGATCGGCGTGAAGCCCGGTATCGGCTCGGTGCGCAGCGTGCCGGGGTTCAGCGTGCACGAAGCCCTCGCCGCCTGCACGCACCTACTCATCAGCCACGGTGGCCATGCGGCGGCCGGCGGGTTGAAGATCGAAGACCAGCACGTCGCTGCCTTCCGCGAAGAATTCTGCGAGGTTGCTGCCAAGCAACTCCGCAAAGAACACCGGACCGCCGAACTTTGGATCGACGGCGAAACGTTGCTGGCCTCGCTCACTCTCCGCGCCGTCGAACAAATCGAACAACTCGCCCCATTCGGCCAGGGAAATCACCGGCCCCTTCTGTGCGCTTCCAACGTACGACTGGCCGAGCCCCCCAAGCGAATTGGCACGAGTGGCCGGCATCTCTCTCTGCGACTGGAGCAACACGGCGCAAAACTCCGCGGTGTCGCCTTCGGCAACGGCGATTGGGCCGACGAACTAGCCGACGTCTCCGGCCCCCTTAATATTGCCTTCAAGCCGGTGATTAATAACTTCAATGGCCGCCGCTCGGTAGAATTACACGTATGCGACTGGTGTTTGCCGGAATCCGCGGAGATCGCACACGTTGGCTGAGCATTTCAGCGATTTCAAGCGTGACGACCGCGCCGGAACTCCACTTCCGAGGTGGTGTGTCGACAATGCCCATTTCTCCCAATCACAAGCGCGATCGCCTGAAAATGCTCGCCGATCAACTCGAGCGGCGCGGCATTCGCAATCCACGGGTGCTACGGGCGATGTTATCCGTCCCGCGCGAGCGGTTTGTGCCCGCCGGCGAGCTTGTCGACGCCTATGCGGATCGGGCGCTCAATATCGACTGCGGCCAGACCATTAGCCAGCCCTACATGGTGGCTCTCATGACGGAGTCTCTTGAACTCGCGGGCCGCGAATCAGTCTTGGAAATCGGCACGGGTAGCGGCTATCAAACGGCCGTGCTCTGTGAACTCGCTGGCTGCGTGACGAGCGTTGAGCGTCATGCCGAACTCTCCATCGCGGCCGATCGCATGTTGCAATCGCTGGGCTACAAGAACTACCAGTTGATCGTCGCCGATGGCACATATGGCTGGCCGGAAGCTGCCCCTTACGACCGAATCATTTGCACCGCCGCCGCACAGCGGATGCCGCCCCTCTTGTTCGATCAACTCTCCGAAGGAGGCATCTTGGTGATTCCGCTTGGCGCCAGCGAAGCCCAATCTCTCGAGGCCGTCCGAAAAGTGAACGGCCAACCACGGTCGCACAAGCTCACCGGTTGCCGATTCGTGCCGCTGGTTGGCAGTGAAGAACCGCGTTGGTGACGGGTCCGCACAAGGCAGTTTTCTTCATCTTCGCAAACGCAGGCGCGTTGACGGACAATCGCTTCGATGATACAAAACATGGTTCGCTAGGATGTATCGATGCCAATTTGTAATTCAGAGGTAAGCGAGAAGCGCGCGAATTGGCACTCGTTATCTTCCACGTGGGCTAATTTTGATTGTTCAATTTCGGAGTATCATTGTGAGCGGTATCAGCGACCGGATGCAAGAAATCAAGCGGCGTCGCAAGCGCCGTCAAAAGGTGGACAAGTTCAAAAAGCGCCTGAAAAAGGCCACGGTTTCCGAACGCGCCGTCATGGCCGACAAACTCCGTAAGATGACCCCAGGCTGTGAAGTCATTATCGACAATTGGGGTTTGGAAGAGCGAAAGTGATCGTGGCTTCCCTCGCCGATTGACTAAATGAAATTGCATGCCGACGGCAAGAATTTCGCCAGCAGTGGTGAAAAAAGCACCGCCGCGCGACTTCTTCGGCCGCCCATTGCTTGGAAAGAACGGCGAATTGTCGCAGATTCGCTGTTTTTTGAATCCGCGGCACGGGTTCTGCTCCTGCCGGCTTGCTCAAGCTTTGCTGGATATCACCAGTCGTAGGAGGCATCGAAAATGTTCCGCTTCGCGCAACATCGCAGTTGGAAAACGCCGCTTTTGACGCTTTTGGCGCTGGCCACTGTACTCTGTTCCCGACCATCGCCGGCCGACGAATCGGCGACCAACGTTGATTCCAAGCCGTATCAGGCGATGGTCGATCGCGGCATTCAAGCATTGCTTAAGGCGCAGGATGCCGACGGAGCGTTCAGCAAGCAAATGGGTATTGGCGTGACGGCACTGGCAATTGAGGCACTATTGAGGAATGGTCGCACGCCCGACGATCCGGCCGTGGCCAAAGCATTGAAGTTGCTCGAAAATAGCTTACGCGACGATGGAGCGATTGCACCGACCAAGTCGCGAATCCCCAACTATGAAACTTGCCTGGCGATTTCCACGTTGTCATCGGCCAATCAAGACGGTCGCTACAACGAACTGCTGAAAAAGGCCGAGAAATTTGTCAAAGGCGTTCAATTTGACGAAGCAGAGGACAAGCAAACAAACGACTTGAGCTACGGTGGATCGGGCTACGGTCGCGGAGGCAGCGGTCGTCCCGACCTGTCGAACACGGCTTTCTTGATCGATGCTTTGCACGACCTTGGACGCGACGGAAATGACGAGGCGATTCAAAAGGCTCTCGTTTTTGTGTCGCGCTGCCAGAATTTAGAATCGCAATACAACACCACGAAATTGGCCGCCGAAGGAAATCAAGATGGCGGATTTTTCTACACCGTCGCCGAAGGCGCCGGCAGCAGTCCCGCCGGCCAGATCGACCAAGGGGGCCTGCGCAGCTACGGCACCATGACCTACGCCGGGTTGAAAAGCATGATCTATGCCGGCGTGACAAAAGACGACATTCGCGTAAAAGCCGCGCTGGGCTGGCTCAAGAAAAACTACACGCTCAAGGAAAATCCACCGCTAGGTAGCGATGGCCTCTATTACTACTACCACACGCTGGCCAAGTGTTTGAGCGCGATGGGCGAGCCGCTGTTTGAAGACTCTCACGGCGTCCGCCACGATTGGCGGAAGGAAATTGTCGAAGAACTTGCCAAGCGGCAAAAAGAAAACGGCACCTGGGTCAATACCAATCGCAAGTGGATGGAGACCGACCCCAATCTCGTGACGGCTTATTCGTTGATCGTGCTCTCTTATTGCCGTCCACAAATGAACTAATGCCCCATCCAGGCTAGAGTTTCGGGTAGAGCCGCTTCAATTTGCCCATCGTTTGGTTGATCGTGAATTGCCCGAATCGACGGCTCGCAGCTTCTCGCTGACGCGGGTTGACCAGGCGGCAATATCGATCTGCAGCCTGTCGAGGTCGCCGATCCTTCGGTCCTTCAAGCATTGACTGGTCATGCAACTCATTTTCCACTCTACCACGTTCAGCCAACTCCCATGCTTGGGAATGTAAGCGACGGAGGTAATGCCCAGGAGGTATTCGCCCGTTGGTTCGCGGAGATTTCCGCACAAGACCGGCGAATCTTGGGGCCAAACGTCTGGCCGCGTTTGGTCCATCCAGCCTCGTTTTGCCGGGATTTCCTGTTTGACAATCGCCATCGTTGGTCGATACATTGGTATTTAGAGAGAAGCTGGCATTCGGCAGTTGCGGAATTATCATCTTATCGGTGCCTTAGTTTGTTCGAGGTCGCTGCAATCGTGGCCCGCTGGCTGTCGCAATTGGTTAGTACGGGGCGTTGTTGGGAATGCAAGATTGGATTGAGCAGGTGTCGCCCGCGCGGCACAAGCAAGGCGGAATGACGTGGGTGAGTCGTTCCACCGCAAACATCGCCGGCTCAATCGAACCTGGCCTTTCCTTCCGCTCAGCGTAGGCGGAACGGAGAACGAGGGATCTGCACATGGCAAAATCCGGTGCCGTTTGGGGAATCGACATCGGCCAGTGCGCGCTCAAAGCGCTCAAGTGCCGATTGGGGGACGATGGTAAGATCGTCGCCGAAGCATTCGATTTTATCGAATATCCAAAAATCCTCAGCCAGCCAGAAGCGAATCCGGCTGAGTTGATTGCCGAGGCGCTGAAGCAATTTCTATCGCGCAATTCGGTTCGTGGCGATCAAGTGGCGATCTCCGTGTCGGGGCAGAGCGGTTTGTCGCGATTCATCAAGTTGCCGCCGGTCGAATCGAAAAAGATCCCCGACATCGTCAAGTACGAAGCCCGGCAACAGATCCCCTTCGCGTTGGAGGACGTTGTTTGGGATTACGAGCGGATGGCCGGCGGCAGCGAGGAAGAAGGCTTTGCGCTGGAAACCGAAGTGGGCCTGTTCGCGATGAAGCGCGACCAAGCTTACCGCGCGATGCGGCCGTTTACCGAGGCGGGCATTGAAATCGACGTCGTCCAATTGACGCCCGTTGCGTTGTACAATTTTGTCGCCTTCGATCAGCTTCACGATTTGCCGGCAGCCGATCAATACGATCCCGAGAATCCGCCGGAAAGCCTGATCGTACTCTCGCTGGGGACCGACATGTCGGACCTTGTGGTGACCAACGGCTATCGCGTCTGGCAGCGCACGATCAACCTCGGCGGTAGCCACTTCACGAAGGCCCTCACCAAGCAGATGAAGCTCACTTTCGCGAAGGCTGAGCATTTGAAACGGAACGCCATGAAGGCCGAAGACCCCAAGGCGGTCTTTCAGGCGATGCGGCCGGTGTTCAACGATTTGCTCGGTGAAGTGCAGCGTTCGCTTAGTTTTTTCCAAAATCTCGACCGCTCAGCCAAGCTTGGCCGCGTCGTGGCGCTTGGCAATGCGATGAAATTACGTGGGCTGCACAAATATCTAGAGCAAAACCTCGGTCTGAAAGTAACGGAGTTCCGAGAATATGCGCAGCTAACCGGCCCGGGTGTCACGGCGCAGCCGGCGTTCAACGAGAATATGCTGTCTTATGCCGTTTGCTACGGGCTGGCGGTGCAAGCGCTCGGCAAGGGCAAGCTTTCAACGAACCTGCTGCCGCGCGAGATCGTGAAAGACCGCATGATCCGCGCGAAAAAACCTTGGGCTGTTGCCGCGGTGGCCGTGCTGCTGCTCGGTTGCACGCTGGGCTTTGCCGGCACGTGGCGCGAATGGGACGCGAACAATACCCAAACGCAGGAGTATAAATCAGCGTTCGGCGCTTCCGACGCCGCCAAGGATTTGGCCAGTCGAAGCCAAAGCAGCTTTGAGAGCGCGAAAACCCAGTTCGAAGAAGTTCGCAAACACGGCGAGCGACTAGCCAGCATCGGCGATCGGCGGATTTTGGTCGCCGAGTTGATGAAGGCAATCGACGAATCACTACCTCGCGATCCAGACGGTCAGCGGCCGGAAAAAATCGCCGATCGCAATGAACTACGCGTCGATTCGATTGAATGGGAGTATTTTCCCGACTTGTCCGTGTGGTACACCGACATTCAAGAACTTTGGCAAAAAGAGAATCCGACAGCCGCTCCGGCAGCGGTCGATCCAAACGCTCCAGCCGATGCTACCGCAGCGGTTGCCAATCCGAATGCACAGCCGCCAATGGCCGCTGCGCCAGTTCCCGGCCCAACTCTTGGTCCCGGCCCATCTCCCGCACCGGTGCCGCCGATGGCGGGCGTTCCGTCGGTCACGGGTGCAACGGCGCCGACCGATGCAACTGCCAGCAGTTCTCCGCTTAGTGGCCCTGGCTGGGTGATTCAAATCAGCGGCCACCACTTTCACAACGGCGGTGGGCGAGAAGAAGGTGGAAAATTCGTCCGAGATACGCTGATCGCCAGCCTCAAAGAAGGGAAATTTGAACTTCCCGATGGCATCTTTACGGCGAAGGAACTGGGAATTGGATATCCCGTGCTGGTCAACAGCGATCAATCGATTAAGAAGTGGCAACTTGTCAATGAAAATGTAGCCGAGGTGCTACTGAATACCGCGGAAATCGGCGGGGTCGGCTCAAAGCTGGGCGCTGGGCTGGGTGGCGCGGGAAAAGCCGCGCCGAACGCCGCTGCCCCTGGCGCTCCCGAAGAGCCGGGCAAACAGCGCGTCTTCGATGAATTGCGGTACGACTTCGTCGTTCATTTCTGCTGGAAGCCGACAACCCTGAGAGAACGGCTCTTGAATCGCCAAAAACTGGAAGATGCCGCCAAAGCTCAGCAACCCGAACTGGCCGCGCAAAACGGCGCTGCTCCACAGTAATTTCTTCGCCTTGATCCTGAACCAATGGATGAACGATGAACCTCCTGACCCCTGAACCCTGAACCCTCCCATGGACAAGGTCAAACAATTTCTCGTCGTCGCCGGAAAGCATCATTTTTGGATCCTGTGCGGGGTGGCTGCGCTGATCGGCCTCGTTGTGCAGATGATGGCATCGGGCAAACTCTCGGCGGAGACCAAGGCTCGCCGCGATCAAATTAAATCGAAATACGAAGCAGTCAAGAGTATTTCCGCAGATCATCCCAACGACGATTGGAACGCCGGCATTGGAAAAAAAACGGGTGAAACACAAACGAGTATTAGCACGGCCTGGGCGGCGTTGTATGAAAAGCAGAAGCAACAAGTGTTCGTTTGGCCAAAGAGCTTGCGAAAGGATTTTCTCGACGGAATCGCCAAAGTGGAAGAGGGAAAGCAGGCCGATCTGAAGTTGTTCCTGCGCGATTATTATCTACACAACGTGCTTGCACTGGCGAAGGAATTGCCCAAATTGGTCGATGCGGAAGTCGCTCAGGAAACCACCAGCGGGGGCCTACCCCAGCCCATGGGGCCGACGGACGCCAATGGGATGCCGGTTTTTGTCGATCATCGGGTAATTTGGGATCCGCAATCGCAACAAACGATCTTTGACACGTTTACTTGGCACGAAACACCCAGCATTGCCATCATCCGCCAAGCGCAAGAGGAGCTTTGGGTCTATGAGGCACTTTGCAAGGTGATTGCTGAAGTGAATAAGAGCGCCACGGGCTCGCATGATGCTTCCATCACCGGAATCCAAGACATGGCGGTCGCCTATTTGGCGCAAAGCGGCGCGACGGGGGCGACAATGGGAATGAGCAGTAATGGACACCGCGTGATGCGCGTGAAAGCCCCCAGCGCATCAATGGGCGGCGACATGATGGGCTCCAAAATGGGGATGGGGATACCTGGGCTAGCAGGTGGGCCAGAAGGAGGGCCGGCCGCAGGCGCACTGCCAAACCCCAAAGATCGCTGCAAGGGCGCTATGGCCCAAGGCACCATGGGAAAGATGGGAGGAATCGGCATGATGCCCGGTGCTCCAGCCAGCGATTCCGCCGCGGCCGGCGGCAACTCTGACGATATCTGGAAAGGTTTTCGCTACGTGGCCGAAGATGGCAAGCCGCTGGCCACCGCCGCCGAAGTCGAACAGTCGCCGCCGGAATTTAATTTGATGCCCTTCCGTGTCAGATTGATCATAAATCCGAAGGAAATCGATGAATTGTTGATTGCGTTTCGCAATTCGACGCTGCCGTTCGAAGTTCGAGAAGTCAACGTCGGTGAACCAACCGGCACCGGATCTCCGATGTCCGCTGGCGGCGGCGGAATGCGAGGCGAGTTTCGTGGCCCTGCTCCAATGCGCAGCCTCAGTCCCGAGTCTGGTGTCGGCGGTGGAATGAGAATGACGCCCAGCGCGACAGGGCCGATGCAGGGCACGCCAGGTATGCCGCAGCAAAATTTGATTCCCGTGGAAGTGAGCGGTGTCGCTTACTTGCTGAAAAAGCCCGATCCTTCGAAATTGGGTATCACTCCCTCAGAGGGCGCAGCGCCCGCTGACGGCACGGTGCCCGCGCCGACTCCGCCATCCGCGGCGATAATATCCAAGAGATCCAAAATTCTCATCGCGAAATCCGAAATTAATTCAACGTACGAATTTCAAAGGCATTCAACATGGTTATTGAATTTGAGTCATTTTGAATTCACCTCGAATTTTGGATATTGGATATCGGATTTGGTCTCGCGCGCGTACTTCGATGCGCAAAGCGTCTAGACGACTCGTGTTACAACCTGTCCAGAGCAAATTCTCCTAGGAGGCCCGGCCATGAAAGCGAAATTGAACCTGAACGGCGCGGCATTCAAGGATTTTTTCATTCATCATGGAGAAAAAATCGTCTTGGGCGTAGTCGTGCTTCTGCTGTTGAATTTTGCCTACGGAGCGATCACGGCCAACACGCAAGTTCCAGGAACACCAGAACAAATCAAAAAAGAAAGTGATGAAGCCCAGGTTAGAATCAACAAAACTACTTGGGATGAGCACATCAAGGACAAGCCGGAATTCACGCAAGTGGTGGACTTCAAGGGCAGAACGGACGAAAGAAATAAACCGCTCGAAAAGACCCTCGCGCTTTCACATACTACGCCGCTTTCGCCACGAATCTTCGATCCGCTCACCAAGCGGGCCGATCCCAAGCTGCTGCCGGTGATTGAGCTGACCGGCAAGGGCATGTCGGCACTGGTCCCGTATCTGCAGGATCAAAAGGAAATCGCGGCAGCGCTCCCCGACCCGCAGTTTCTTCCCAAGCGAAAGCAGCGGGAAGAAGAAGCCAAGAAGAAGCGAGAGAAGAAGAAAGAGGGGGGGGAAGTCCCAGAGGGGGTCATGCTTCCTCCAGGGGTCATGCAAAGCAGGAATCGGCGCGAAGAAGAACCTGTCTCAACACAAATCGCCACCGATCGCGCCGTTGGCGGCGCACCACTTCCCGGCGCTCGCGGCACGGGAATGAGGCTGGAGCCGAAGTACTTTGCCGTCGTTACTGGCCTGGTCCCGTTCGAAGAGCAATATAAGGAGTACAAAAAGAAATTCGAAGACGCTCTAGGCAAAGACATAACGTCGGCGGCCGGCATGGGAGCCGATCAATTCACCCCCCAGTATATTTACTGGTACATAGAACGCTCCGAAGTGAAGGACCATCGGGACAAGAATTTCGCATGGAATCGGCTCGATGTTATTTCTGCACGCAAAGATACGGCGCTATGGGGACAAGCCAACCCACAGGGCGATCCGCCGATCGACCCGCTCTATTCCTTTGCAGCGGGCGGCGCGATCGGAGTCGATCCTAACGGCTGGTCAGAATATCTAGAGTGGCCGCTACCGCCGATGATTTTGCGAGACTGGGGATTCGAAGTCACGCATCCCAAAGTGCCGTTTCTGAAAAACTCGTTGCTGGATGAGATGCAAGAGCCACAATTCTTTGAACCGGGTAAAGGACCGGCGGGCATGACGAACCCAGGCGCCGGCACGATGCCAACGGCACGAGCTCCACGCGGTGGCCCAATGATGGCGCCGCGAGGCATGGGGGGACCGCAAGGGATGGGTGGCCGCATGGGAGGCGAGTTTGGCGGCATGATGCGACGCCCTTCGCCCATGATGGGCGGAGTTGGAGGCATGGGAGGCATGCGTGGAGTGGGTGGCATGGGAGGCGAAGGATACGGCAATGGCATGTCTGCCGCGCCACAGGTGCCCTACAAGCTCTACCGCTATGTGGATATGACGTGCGAAAAAGGGAAACGCTATCGCTATCGCGTGCAACTGATGGTCCGCAATCCCAACTTCATGTTTCCGGCCGGCTACCTTGAAAAGCCCGAAAGCGCAAAGCAGGAGTTTTTGTTGTCAGAGTGGAGTGAGCCATCATCCGTGATCGAAATTCCCATGAACGGCCAGGTGCTGGCGGCCGGCTCCAGCGCGACAGGGTCGTCTGGCGAGATGGAGGGTATTGTCTCGATGTTGGAACTGACGCACTGGGAAAAGAAAGAGGACAAGAAGAAAACCAACTCGACAAGCGGGGTGGAAGGTGGCGGGCTTGGCCTGGGAATGATGAACACCGAGCCGACCGAAGGCTGGGTCGAGGTGCTCAAGGAAGGATTGAAACTACCGTTGGGGGGGATAGCCTATTTCGTCAATGAGAAAGTCGAAAAAGTGCTCGACATGGCCGTCGAAATCGAAAAGAAGAAAATCGAGGGCCTGACGCTGAGTGCTCAGGAAGCAATGCTGCTCGATGTGCGCAGTGACGACTCAACGGGCGGAAAGTCAAAAGGCGTGGTCGAAATGCTGTTTTTCCGTCCCGATGGTCGGCTGATTGCAGCCCATTCCGGCGTCGACCGCCAGAAGTCGGAAGATTACAAGGATCGGACGTTTGTTTCCTCCGAAATCACCGGTGGCGCTTTCCCTGGCATGGGCCCGCGCGGCGGATTTGGCCCCCCCGGAATGCGCGGCGGTGGAAAATTCGGCGGCCGCGGTCTAGGGCCGTAAATCGGGTGGCTTTCCCGGAAGCGGCAATTCTAGTCGCCGATCGCACAAAACTCACGGAACATTTCGGAAGGGGAAAGATTGCCGACCTGCCGTTCATCGGATGCGATGTATCGATTGCGCCCTAGCGGAATTGCTTTTACCGTCCGCTAGCGTTGCAGAATTTCCTGGATTTTTCTCTCCTCGGCGCGAAGTGGCCTTGACCGCGGCTTTCATGGCAGGTATTTATCCCGCCCTCGTCTGCCAGTTTCCTGGCTGAGAGGGTGACGCTGCGACCGTGGATTCGCGGAATTGCTGTGGTGCGGTTCGCAAGAATCGACTACAAGCGAGCCTGCCGTTCGGTCAACGGCTTTTCCTTTCTGCCGGTCGTGCGAGCGCTCGCTGTTTTTCCTGGCGAGCGCGCCAGATGGAACAAACTTTTCACTCGTAAGTCGCTTGCCAAAATCGGGGCGGAGCGCGTTTCGATCAAGGAGGATCGTGTGCGAAAGACCACGACCAAATTGTTAGCCAGTGCATTGGCGGCCATGGCGTTTGCCACACCGCTGGGCGTATGGGCTGGTTCTCAGGATGAAGTGCTGTCGCTGCTGTTGGGTGCCGCCAGCCTGGGAGACGAAGGCAAGTCTCCGGCCAAACTTGCGGAGCAATATCTGCACGAAGCTCGCCAGGCGATGCAGGACGGAGACCTGGAAACCGCCAATGCGCGGATTGCCGCTGCCGAATCTCTGAACATCAAATACTCTCCGTTGCACTTGGGCGATACGCCGAAAAAAGCCCGTGCCACGCTCGACAAGCTGCGAACGCAAAATCAGCTTCCCAGCCGTCGGGCCGCGCCCTACGACTCGACGAAAGCTGCCGGCAAAGACGCGCCGCACGATCCGTTCATGGCTCGCAACGTTGAATCAATTCCTGCGAATCAATTCGCGGCGCCGAATTTAAACCCGCCGCGCTCAGGCGAATCGAAATCGTCGCTTGGCCCCAGTCAGGTGCTGCCGGAGATGCCCGCGCAGCCTTTGCCGCGAGCCCACGCAGATCTCTCGCTGGTCGGCAACCGCTATGCTACGGCACTACAAGGTGCGAATGACGCCGCAGCACCCGGCAACGCGGCAATCCCGCTTCCGGTGGAATCTCTCCACGGGGCGGCCAAGCCCGTTCAAGTTCAGCCCGAGAATGCATTGCCAAGCACTGCCAACGTCGATTCGCTACCGGCAGGCAAATTGCAGATGGCAAGCAATCCTCCGATGCTGAGTCCGCCCGCGTCCTCGTTGGGAGCGGCCCCCAATGCAACCCAGGCGGAGAGCGCGGTCGAAAAGCGCCGCGCGATCGAACTGACCAAACAAGCTCGCGCCGCGCTGGAACGGGGCGATCTGGCGACGGCCGAACAAATGGCTCGACAAGCGATGCCAATCGTGTCAGATAGCGCTTATGGCCCTCAAGACGATCGGCCAGGGATGGTGCTACTCGACGTTCAAAAACGGAAACATGGCCGCGGGGCCACGCCGCAAAACGACCATTCGACCGCAGGCGATCGCGGTTCCAACGCTCAGGCGTTATATCGATCCGATCGCGATGCCTCGCGCATCACGCATGCAGGTGGCCACGGAGCGTTGCTCGGCGCTGCTGGCGGTGTTCGTTTGGCTCAAGACGCAGAACCAAGCATAGAACCGGCCAACGCGGCTCCGCAGCCAGATTCGCCGCTGCCGATGGATCCGACCGAACCGACTCCGGAGGCGGGCACTGGCGAAGGCCTGAAATGGTTCCGCAAAGGGACCGAAGCCATGTCGCAAGGGCAGGCCGATCAGGCATTGCAAGCGTTTCGTCGAGCCTACGCCTTCCAGGCTGAACTCGATCCTGTGACACGTAAGCGGTTGCAAGACTTTTTGCAAAACCTGGGCTCTCCGGTCGATGCCGCTCCCGCGCCGGCTCCGGCCGCCGGCCCGGTGCCGCCAGCCGTCGAAAACCCGACCGTCGGCGCCGCGACGCGCAAACTTTCCGCCGAAGTCTACAAGCAACAGATGCAGGCGCGCGACATGCGTGAGAAGCAGCCGAAGCAGGCGCTCGAATTACTCGAGCGCACCAAAGAAACAGTCGCGTCAGCAAGCGACGTCGATCAGTCGTCGCGCGAGCAACTGATTCGCCGCCTCGAGATGAGTATCGCCGAATTGCGGCAATACATGACGCAAAACGTCTCGCAAATCGAACTGGACGAGCAGAATCGCCAAGTGGAAGGCGAAAACGAACGCATGCAGCAGCGCCGAGTTGAAGTCGATGCGCGGCTGGCCAAGATGGTCGACGACTTCAACAAGCTGTGCGATGAAGGTCGATTTGCCGAAGCGCAAGCCGTCGCCAAGCGGGCTGCCGAATTGATGCCCGACAACCCGCTGGCGGTGCAACTGACCGCAATGGGCCGAATGTACGAACGCAATTTCCGCAACACTCAAGTTCGCGATGACAAAGAAAATGGCTTTTGGCAGGCGATGGAGCAAGTCGATGAAGCGGCCGTTCCCGGGTTCGTCGATTACAAGCATGGCGATCGCGATCAATGGGAATTCTTCCGTCGCAGCAAATATCGTCAAAAGCTGGATGGTCAATTCCGCAAGACTCAGAAAGACATCGAAATCGAGCAGCGATTGAGTACGCCGGTGTCGCTGAAGTTTCAAGAGCGTCCCTTGTCGGAAGTCGTCGCCTACCTGGGTAAAATCGCCCAGGTGCCGGTATATCTCGACCCTGAAGGATTGAAGGCCGAAGGAGTCGACGCCAGCACGACCATGGTCAATATCGACCTGACGCAAGACATTTCGCTGAAGAGCGCACTCAAGTTGATTTTGGAACCGCTGCACCTGACATATCTCGTCAAGGACGAAGTGCTGAAGATTACGACCGAAGACCAACGCCGCGGGCAGCTTTACGAAGTGGTTTATCCGGTCGGCGACCTGGTGATTCCAATCCCCAACTTCGCCCCCAACGGACGCGAAGGCATTAACGCCGCCTTTCGCGAAGCGTACGATCGCCAGATGGGCTTCGCCGGCGCGACGGGAGGTGGCTTTGGCGCCAATTCGCCCCCTTATTTGGCGTCAAACCAGTCCAGCAAGGGACACGTCAATCCCAACGTCCTCGGCCAAGTTGCGCCAGGCATGGGTGTCGTGCCGATCGGCAGCGGTGGCCCGCCGGCCAGCGGCGTTCCACAAAACGTTCCCTTCGGACCGGGCGGCCTTCAAGGTGGCTCGCAAGCCGACTTCGATCCGCTGATCGACTTGATCACCGGCACGATCGCCACCTCGACCTGGTCGGAGCTTGGCGGGCCTGGCACAATCGACGGCTTCGATACGACGCTCAGCCTGGTTGTCAGTCAAACGCAAGAAGTTCACGAACAAATCGCCGACCTGCTCACCCAGTTGCGGCGTTTACAAGATCTGCAAGTGACTATCGAAGTGCGGTTTATTACGCTCCGCGATGAATTCTTCGAACGCATCGGGCTCGACTTCGACGCCAACCTGGCGACGAATACATCGCCGGTCACACCAACCCTTGATACGGGAGGCACCGGCAGCCCGCCCGGCTTTGGCAGTATCAGTCCGAGTCGTGTCGTCGGATTGAATCCACTCAACAGGATCACGCAGAACCAGGACATTCAATTCCGGCAAAACAGCTTCGCCAATGCATTGCCGCCATTTGGCGGATTCGATCCGTCGAGCGCCGGGGCGGCAACGTTCGGCTTCGCCATCTTGAGCGACATCCAGGCGTTTTTTCTCATCGAAGCCGCCCAAGGTGACACCCGATCGAATATCCTCCAAGCGCCCAAGGTAACGCTGTTCAATGGCCAACAAGCGACCGTCTCCGACCAAACACAGCGGCCGTTTGTGATCAGCGTGACGCCGGTCGTGGGCAACTTTGCCGTCGGCCAGCAGCCAGTAATTGTCGTACTCTCCGAGGGAACGGCGCTCACGGTTCAGGCCGTCGTATCGGACAACCGCCGGTTCGTACGGCTCACTGTCGTGCCGTTTTTCAGCCAGATCGGCGATGTCGAAGAATTCACGTTCAACGGCTCAAAGACCACGAAGAAAAGCTCGTCGGAAGACAAGAAGGGAGACGACGAAGAATCGTCCAGCGACGCGGAAGAGACGTCCAGCACAGGCACGACCGTGCAATTGCCGGAATTCTCGTTCGTCTCGGTAACCACGACGGTCAGCGTCCCCGACGGCGGCACCGTACTGCTGGGCGGCATTAAGCGATTGGCGGAAGGGCGCAGCGAGCGCGGCGTGCCGATCTTGGGCAAAATGCCCTATGTCAACCGGTTGTTCCGCAACGTCGGGATCGGCCGCACAACCAGCAGCCTGATGATGATGGTCACGCCGCGAATCATCATTCAGGAAGAAGAAGAAGAGAACCTGTTAGGCACGGCGCCAGCGCCGTAAGAAAATAAGAAATGCAAAATGAAAAATGATTCCTAATTCCGCAGTTTGAGTTTTGCATTTTATATCCGTTCCCCCCGAGCCGCCGGTGGTTCGCTTGCCGCAAGGCATCGACCGCCGGCGGTTTTTTTGCTTTACTCATGGTGGGGCAGGCATTCCTGCTTGCCCTGCCGAAGGATCATTCTATTTGCAGACAGAAATGCCTGTTCTACGAAGATGTCACCTCGCATTTGGATGGTTTTCGGGGCGATTTCGGCCGCGGCGGCGGTTGGCCTAGGAGCGTATCATGCGCACGGGCTAAAGAAACGGCTCGATTCGCAAGCGCTGGCGGCGGAGGTTGTCGTCCAAAAGCTGCACGATTTTGAAGTCGGCGTGCGCTATCAAATGTATCATGCTCTGGGTCTGATTCTTGTGGGCGTTATTGCGCGGCAATCCACGCAGCGTGGCATGCAGATTTCCGGCTGGATGTTCGTGCTTGGCACACTGCTGTTCAGCGGATGCCTTTACTTTCCTGTACTCACGGGAATCACGCTTCACTGGGCGCTCGTGCCCGCCGGTGGAGTGGCGCTAATCATTGGTTGGGTTGCGATGGCAGTTTGTCTGACGGCATCTCGCTCCGAGTAAAAAGTTGCCCATGCATGCGCGTCCGCTCGACCCGCGGATCGGTAAGATTTTCAAACTGGGAAAAAACCGCCACAAGCCGCTGAGACATCGAAAACCCACCGTGAAATAGGTGCCCCACAAAGGAATCGAAGCAAGGCCCCTTGCTTTATTCAAGCCGCTTGCAATAGTGCCGGAAGATTAGATGCGATTGCCGTGCATAAATGGCCGTCCAAGTCGATTCCCGCCGGCGAAATCGAACGGTTCGTCGTCGATCAGATCAAGTGCATTGGACGCGACCCGACGCTACTTTACGAGACCGTGGCGCAGGCTCGCAGTCAGGGGCAGACGCAGGTTGCCGCGCTGGAAGCCAAGCGAAAGACGCTCGAACGCGAACTGGCCTGCTGGAACGGCGAGGTCCGCACGTTGCTCCAGCAGATCGCCCCTGGCGAAGACAATACGCCTTCGACCGCTCGACTGACCGATCTCCAAGAGCGGATTCGAGGCGCGGAACAACGAGCGACGGAGGTTCGCGAGCAGGTCAATACCCTGAGCCGTAGCATCGTCGACCAGCGCAAAGTCGCCAAGGCGATGGCTGTCTTCGACCCGGTTTGGGATTCGTTAACTCCACGCGAGCAGGCACGCGTTTTCGTGGGTCGCCGAGACGACGGCGTAACGTCTGCGGATAATCCGCAGCGCTCGCCCCTATTTCTATGGGTTGCCCAAAATTCCTGCCCAGTTGTTTGCCGCCAATCGGATGGCGGTGGGCGGCAATGTTGGTTGTGAGTTGTAAGGTTCAACCTCTAAAATGCGCCGGCGGTTTCGGATATGTTATTGATCGCGTCGGATAAGTTGCTTTCATCCCTATGTCGAGAATCAATGATGTCGAACCAAACCGATTTGCCGGTTATGAACGTCGCCCAACTGGGCGGCATTGAAACTTCCGTACTCGACAACGGCCCTGGCCGTGGAGTGCGAATCGCTTGGGTCAATACCGGCGGCGGATTGCGGTACAAAGTGGTCATCGACCGCGGGTTGGACATTGCCGATGCGGAGTTTCTCGGCCAATCGCTCACGTGGCATTCGCTAACGGGGGTGACAGCACCGCGGCCGGCCTTTCAAAAGGGGCTGGAGTGGCTGCGCGGCTTCTATGGCGGCATGCTCGTAAGCTGTGGACCGTTGAATGTCGGCGGTCCCTTTGAAGAGAACGGAGAGCAATACGGACTGCACGGCACACATTCCAACACCGCGGCAGTATTGGAATCGGTCGTGAATCCCGATCTCGTGCGCGGCGTCAGGGAAATGCGAATCACCGGCTTGGTTCGAACCGCGAGAGTCTTTGGCCCCAACATTGAACTACACCGTACTCTCACAAGCCAACTAGGCGAGCCTGCGATTCTCGTCGTCGATGAGTTCGTCAACCGTGGAAATCAGCGTGTTCCACTGTCGTGGCTCTTCCATATTAACTTCGGCTATCCGTTGCTCGAGCCCGAAGCGAGCACCTATTGCTACCGTGGAAAAGTAACGCCGCTTGGCGCCAGCGTAGATTGGTTCCAGGAGGGACGCGACTATCGCACCGCGCCGCAACCTTTGGCTGCCCATTGCGGAAGCGGCGAATATTGCTGCATGATCCAGCCCGATTATGATGCCGCCGGAAACGCGATCGTAGGCTTGATCAACCGCCAGCGCGGCATGGGCTTGAGCATCGAATTCAATCGCAACGATTTTCCCCGTATGGTGCATTGGCAGCACTGGGGCCCTGGAGGATCGTATGTTGGTGCGCTGGAGCCGACCAGTGTTGGCGTCGAAGGCCGCTCGAAAGACATCGAGCGCGGCTGGCAGCAGTATTTAGAACCCGGTGAACGCCGCACCTTCCGCTGCAAGATAACGGCGACAAATCGGCCGGCGGACTTGCAACGGCTGCTGGAATTGAATAGCGGCTGATGAAGCGAATTTTTCACGTTCCGCCGTAAAGGCCGATCTTCGGGAACAGCATCCGCCCCGCTTCATTCTCTCAGAAGAGCGTCATGAGCATCTGGCGGCGGATTATTTTTCCTGTGGCGCTTCGATCGCAAACAGCAGGTTTTTACTCGAAACGAACAGCACGCCATTGGCGACGATCGGCGTACTATAGACGCTGCTTCCCATGTTGATTTCCGCAATAATTTCTTTCTCCTTGCCGTGTTTAAAGACTGTGACTTCACCATCTTCATCGCCGATGTAAACCTTTCCATCGGCCACGAGCGGAGACGACCAGCAAGCAGCCAACATGTCGTGCGTCCAATACTGCTTTCCGGTCTTGGCGTCGAGGCAATGCATCAGACCGCTGAAGTCGGCGATGTAAAGGATGTCGTCCTTAATAGCCGCCGTGCCGCAGGTGCGATGCATTTGCTCTTCGAACTCGCCCAGTTTGCCGTCGCCCGTAGTGTCTTGGCCTTCGTAGTGCCAGACGGCGGCGGAATTGGGGTTGGCTCGCGTGAAATCGCCGTCTGCGGCCACGCAGGCCTGATTGCGCTTGTGGGGAATCGGCTTGCTGGGGTCGCTGCTGTTGAACACCAGTTCGGGGCTGGCGTCGCCACGATGCTTGGGATCGATGCACCACAAGTGCCCAACGCCTTCGCCGTGTTCGGGATCTTCGCCAACGGCAATGTAAACCAGCCCATCGTAGACCACGGGAGTGCCGATCAGGTGGTTTCGATCGGCTCTGCCGCCGAGCACATATTTCGATTTCTTGGGATTGCAATCGAACTTCCAAAGAATTTTTGTCTTGCCGTTGCCGTCGCCGCGCGGGTCGAAGCTGTAGAGATAGCCATCGCCGGCGCCAAACAGAATCTGCGGAACCCCACCGAGGATCGCATAGGCAGGGGACGACCATTGGCCGTGTAGCACATTCTTGCCAGGCGAGTTATCGGTCCAAAGAACTTTGCCGGTTTTCTTCTCGACGGCGATGAAAGACGGCGCACTGGGCGCTGGCAAATTGATGTGTGCCTCGTCGACGCCGTTGGAGGTGTTGATGAACAACACGTCGCCGGCGGCCGTGATCGAGCAACTACACATGTTGTGCTGCGAAACGCCGAGCTGCTTCATCATGTCGAGCACCCAGACGACATCGGCTTCTTTCTTTTCTTCCCAAGCGGCGTCGAGCTTCTTTGTTAGGGCAGTTTCCCTTTCGTTCGTCACGGGGCCATCATTTTCGGAGTCGTAAAAGCCCTCGGTGTCGAGGCATTTCACTTCGCCGCGACTGGTGACATACCACAGCCGATCCCCCTCAACGAACGGCGCGCAGCAGATGCCCTGCAGCGGCCAATCGTGAACTCGTCCCGTAGGCAGCTTTTCGCTGCTGTCTTGCCAAAGGAATTCGCCCGTTTTTTCATCGAAACAAAGCAATGTGCCCAGATCGACTTCGGCGGGATATCGCTTTAGATGGGCAGCCCCGTTATTGCTGCCGACGAATGCCTTTCCATTGGCGACAACCGGATTGCCGTAGCTTTGCGAACCGAGCGGCGCCGCCCATTTAATATTTTCTGCCGTGTCCTTCTTCCAAACGCCAGTGTCGAAATCAATCGCGCCAGGATTCCACTGGACAGGTAGATTGGCGG
Source organism: Pirellulales bacterium (assembly GCA_020851115.1). Classification (GTDB taxonomy): domain Bacteria; phylum Planctomycetota; class Planctomycetia; order Pirellulales; family JADZDJ01; genus JADZDJ01. The sequence continues at coordinate 9,109 of JADZDJ010000140.1, read as the reverse complement.
CTTGAGGCACGTTGTTTCGCAGCGACGAGCCACCCCATTGGCCCCAATCGTTTTCGCCAATTCCGACCACTTCGGAGGCGTACTTTTTGTAGCCCGGCACGCCGGAAAGCAAGCCCTTTGCTTCGGCCGGCTGCTTGCCGAGGTTTATCTGGGGGCTGTCGCTCGAAGTGGCTGCGCTGGCAACTTTGGTCGCCTCCGCGACAGTCGGAGCAATGAAAGCCGCCACCACGAACAAAGAACGAATCATTCTTCAACTCCTGCAGTACAATTTTACTTCGCCGACGCCGTTTCGTTGGGCGTCACGCTGAGATTGTCGATGTAGATTTCCGCATTTGTGGCGTTGCCGAACAGCCCGGGGCTGCCTTGCAGATTGGCCACGTCGTCGGTCGCTTCGATCGTCCATTTTTCCGGCTCATTCTCGCCGCGCGACCAAACTTTTCCGTGCAGCACGGCTTTTCCGTCCTTGGCTTCAGCACGGAACTTCATCGTGTACCAAGTATCTCCTTTCCAGGAAAACGGAATCGTCTTGGAAAAGCGAGTAGCAACTTGCGGCGGCCACGATCGAATTTGCAATTCCTGGTTGGCGCCCATCAGGTCAATCGTGTAGCGCTGCGCGATCAGGCCCATATCCGGCAGTTCTCCGCGATTATTTTGACCGCGCAAGTCGGCCTGAATCGTATAATCGTGCAGGTCGTCCTGCCCCATCCAGCACTGACTGCGAGTGCCTTTGGGAATGGTCGTGACTTTAACCATTACCTTTTCGCCGTCGAGCAGGCGCACTTTATGGCGATGCCGCGCGCCGACCCAAACGATCGGTACTTCGCCTTCCAATTTGCCGGCGGGATTCTTGGCAAGTTCGATGTCGTTGAAGTCGAACTTCCAGGGCAATGGTGACACGACGCGAATGCGTGCCAGACCTTTCACTTCACCGGCCTTGGCGACGATGGTCGCAATCGTGGGTTGTGATCCCGGAGGCGCGATAAACTCGACCGACAGCCCGCGTTGGGCGTCACTGGAGACGTTGAGTTTGCCTGGGCCGGACAGTTCAAAATCGAAATGCGAAACGTGGTCCGTCGCCAGCTTCTGACCGCGGGCATTGAATCCCTGCGCATCAAGCCGCACCATTTCGCCCGGTCTGACGATCACTTCGCAGGGCGTGACTTGTACCCAGGCTGTTTCCTGATCACCGGGTTGCGTGCCGTTGGCAGCTTCTTTGGGCGGATCGGGAATCGCCGTCGCCTGTGTCTTGACGCCCTTCTTTCCCAAGCAATACAGCGCACCGCCCGTCGGTAGATAGAATTTGCCGTGCGAGACGGCCATCGAGCCGCTGACCTCGTTTCCTGCCGGAAAGCGCATCCGATTTATGGACTTTACGCCGTCGGGGGTTGGCTTGAGCACGTTCCAAGCGGTGGTCGAACAAATGTAGATTTTGCCGTCGGCATATAATGGGCTAGCACGAATGATTGTGCCAACCACTTTGGTTGGCCGATTGCCGATCGGCTTCCCAGTTTCGGCATCGGCGATATATAAACTGCCTGCATCGTCGATCGAATAGATTCGCCCATCGACCACCAGCGGCGAAGTCTTGCCCGCCATCACGCCCGGAATCCGCCAAACTTCGTTCGTTGCCGTAATATCTCCCTTGCCACCACCATTGATGCAGACCAGCGCCCCCATCGTCTTATTGTCGAGGTTCTCCTCCGCCTGGGACATATATATTCTATTGCCGACGACCGTCGGCGAGACATTGAGCCCGCGGCGCGACATGCGGAAGTTCCAAATTGGCTTACCTGTACGTGGCTGAAACGCCCAGACAGCGCCGTCGCTCGATCCGAACACCATGGCCGCCTGGCCGTCGAGCACCGTTAGCACCGGAGTGCTGTAAATCGTGTCTTCCGGCGATGGCTTGGTGCCGTTGAACCAGCGGATGTCGCCGGTTTCCTTATCCATTGCAATCTGCCGGTGTGCCGGCCGGGCCATTTCGCCCCAGCCGATCACCACGCCGCTGACGATCACCATGTTTTCAAAGACAATGGGCGGATGCGTGCGTCCGCCGTAAGTGCTAAGCAGGCCCAACTCTTCATGCAACGAGCGCGACCACAGAGTCTTTCCGGTTTCGCCATCGAGACAGGCAAAATAGCCATTGACGCCATGCGCGTAGATGTTGCCGGTTTCTGGATCGCCTACCACCGCCGGCCAGCCCACCCGCTCGGCTGGCACATCCGAGAGATAGACATTCCAGCAGCTTTCCCAAAGCTGTTTGCCGGTTTCAGCATCGAGACAGAGGACTTTTTCCTGTTCTTCACGGGTGTCGGGCTTGTGGCGTACCTGAGTATAAACCTTGCCGTTCATTACGATGGGCGATGAAATGCCTGCAGCTTCCTCGGACTTCCACAACACGTTTTCCCCAGTGTCAGGGTTCCACTTTTCAATGAGTCCTTTCTCGCGCGAAATTCGGTTTTGCTCCGGCCCGCGCCAGTTTGACCAATCCATCGGTTCTGCCGCGTGAAGCGAAGCCAAATTCGTGCTAAATCCCACGACGAGAGTGAACGAGACAAAAATCCAAGCTGGCCAAACGCGGGTATGCATAAAGAAACTCCCGGTGGGTTCCGGCGATCCGGATTAGGCAGGTGGGGTAATGTTAAGGATAAGTTGCCGCGTGGTCTGGAGCAAGCGGGAGGAGTAACGATGGATCGTGAACCATGAAGGATGGAACGCCAGAAATGCGAACTTTCGGCTCCGCTCATCGCTGGTCATTCCGCACTCCGCATTCGTCATCATTCAGTCAAACCGCTCTTCCGCGGGATCAAATTTTGGCACGGAAACGATCAGGGCGTGCATTTTGTCGACGACGCGATGGCGCACACCAAGGGGTATCAAAATGCACAGTCCCGAGTAGATCGAAACCATCTCGTCGTCGAGTTGCATTTTGGCGTCGGGGTCGCAGGATAAAATGCAGTAACACGCGGTATGCCGTTGGTGATAGCGGAGCTGCGCATTCGCGGATATTTCCGTAAGGTGAAAGGACAGCGGCGAATCGCCATTGATAAAGGCCCGGCGAGCCGTTCCACAAGGGCAAGTTGCTACTGGGATCTCGGCCAGCTCGGCGACTTCGTAGCGTTTGGCGTCGGCCATGAATTACCCGGAACCCTAATCGCTTAAGCCCGACATACTGCCTTTTACGATACCACAAACTGCGCAAACATTTCAGGCTTGTCAGTAGCATTCTCGGCGACTAGCCGGAAGTTGTAGCGATCACGAAAGCGAAATCGGCGTTTATGTGACAGCATAAGCCGCAAGGTTTTACCATCTTCTGCCCGCGCTAAGGTTTGCGCCACGGTCGTCGTAAGCTATTTGCCCAAAAAAACTTCGGGCTGCTCAAGGGGGCAAACTCGGCAGGCCGATACGTCAGTTGTCCCCCTGGAAGAAACGGGCCTTCGCGGCACGTGCAAGGGGCGTCAGGCAACCGGTTCGGTTTTTCGGGCCAAGGATTGGCTCGACGGACCTGGCGCAATACACCGTGTGGACGCGGTTTTCAAACCCGCCAACCTAGGCTGCAGCTTTCCGATCTCAACCCTCCTGGCACTGCCGCTCCCGCAGCGGCCCCGCCTTGCCCGGTCGGACGAAATGCAAGCCCAAGGAAGGTTAACGATTCTTTCTCCGCGTTGGACAGAGAGTCGTTTCGGGGATGCGCGCAAGATCGCGATCCAACTCGTAAAGGAGATGTTGCTCGATGAAACTGAAACTGGTGTTTGGAGCGCTCATGCTAAGCATGGGCTTGGCCGGCCAGAGCTACGGGTTCGAGTTGCTCGACCGTATGCTGTATGGCGGCGGCTCGAGCTGTTGCTGCGAGCCTTCGTGTTGTGAAAAGACTTGCTGCTCGTCGTGCAGCAACAATTGCGGTTGCAACAACTGCGGCTGCCAAGCAGCATGCGATTGCGGCTGCAACAATGCCTGCGGCTGCAACAACACCTGCGGCTGCAACAGTGGCTGTGGCTGCAACACGTGCTGCGACAACTGCTGCCATAAAAGCTGCGGTTGCGACCTGTTCTGCGGTTTGAAGGGCTTGTTCTCGTGCTGCCACAAGTCTTGCTGCTGCAATAGCTGCTGCAATACGTGCAACACGTGCGAACCGGCTTGTGCTGCTGCTGCTCCGGCTGCTGGCTGCAGTGCCGCTCCGGCATGCGGTTGCGAACCAGCTTGTGGCTGCAACAACAACTGCTGCAATAGCTGCAATAGCTGCTGCTGCAAGAAGTGCTGCCATCACTGCTCGCTGCTCGACCTGTTCTCTTGCCACAAGTGCTGCAAGCCTTGCTGCAATAGCTGCAATAGCTGCAACAACTGCTGCAATAGCTGCGGTTGTGCGCCAGCTTGCGGTTGCGGCGGTGCGGCCCCGGCCCCGGCGGCTGCTGGTAGCGGTGAAGCCGCTCCGATGCCTCCGGCCCCAATGGCCGATCCTTCGGCTGCCATTCCTGGTACCCGTCGCGTCGTCCAAGCCAGCAAGTACGTCCGTGCCAACTAAGTTGGTACGAATGCTTGACTGAATATTAAAACTCTGCCCGGTGCGAAAGTGCCGGGCAGAGTTTTTTATTGCGCACAAGTCTGATTGACCGCTGTGCCATTTATGGGTGAGACGAGTTTGACGTAAGCTGATGGATGAATGACGCAGGTTCGACGATCCTGGTCGAACGCCTAAAATCCAGATTCTAGCGACCAGCATTTTGCCAATGAGGCCCTTCATCGGGTCGCATCAAAACGGTACACTGGCCGCATGCCAATTCCCATTCTTATTGCCGGCCAGTGGCGGCAATCGCAATCTTCAGGGGTGTTTCGCGCGGAGAATCCAGCCACCACGGAACCGCTGCCCGACGAATTCCCGGTAAGCACATGGTCGGACTGCGATGCTGCGCTCGATGCAGCCACGGTCGCACTGGAAAATTCGCGGCCGCACGGCCCCGAGCCGCTGGCAGTATTTCTGGATGCCTATGCCGCCGGCATCGAGCGTCGAGCCGACGAATTGGTTGCCATCGCTCATGCGGAAACTGGTCTTCCTGCCGCGCCACGCCTGAAAGATGTCGAGTTGCCTCGCACAAGCAATCAGTTACGCCTTGCGGCTGCCGCGGCGCGCGAAGGCTCTTGGGCTTTGCCGACGATTGACACGAAGCTCAACATCCGCAGTATGCTGGCGCCCATTGGACCGGTTTGGGTCTTTGGACCGAACAATTTTCCTTTCGCTTTCAATAGCATCGCTGGCGGTGATTTCGCCGCCGCCATCGCGGCAGGTAATCCAGTGATCGCCAAAGCCAACACTTCGCATCCCGGCACGACGCGACTGTTTGCGGAGATTGCTCAATCGGCTGCCGAGCAGACTGGCCTGCCGGCCGGCATGGTGCAATTGATCTACCGCACCAGCCACGACGACGGCTTGCGATTGGTTTCCGACAGTCGCACCGGGGCCACCGGCTACACGGGCAGTCGGGCTGCGGGATTAGCGCTAAAGGCAGCAGCCGATGTGGCTGGCAAACCGATTTATTTGGAGTTGTCGAGCATCAATCCTGTCGTGCTATTGCCCGGCGCGATTGCTGAGCGCGCCGACAAGATCGCCGATGAATTTTCGACTAGTTGTTTAATGGGCGTGGGACAATTTTGCACGAATCCCGGTTTGGTGCTGCTGCTGGATGGCCTGGAGACGGATAAGTTTATTGCCAACGTTGCAAAGCGATTTCAAGCGGCCCCGGTCGGCACGCTACTTTCCGGCCGCGCGGCAAAGTCGCTCGGCAATTCAATTTCAAAATTGCAATCCGCGGGAGCTCAAGTCGTCGCCGGCGCAACATCTGGCGGTGGCCGAGGTTACAGCTACGCGAATACGCTGTTAAGAGTGCCGGCGAGTAAATTTCGCGTAAACGCCGAAGCGTTACAAGCCGAAGCGTTTGGAAACGAGTCGCTAATCGTTGTTGCCGATGGTGTCGAGGAACTGGTTGCCGCACTCGATCAACTGGAAGGCAATCTTACCGGATGCATTTATTCGGCGACAAACGGCGAAGATGATTCGATCTATTCTCAAATCGAGCCGTACTTACGCCAACGCGTCGGACGACTGCTGAACGACAAAATGCCCACCGGTGTTGCCGTTTCCACGGCGATGAATCACGGCGGCCCATATCCTGCCACCGGCCACCCGGGCTTCACTGCCGTCGGCATCCCTGCTTCGATGCGCCGTTTCGCCGCGCTGCACTGCTACGATAACGTCCGCCCAATTCGCCTACCGCCGCTCTTGCGAGACAAGAGCCCCAGCGGGAAGGCTTGGCGACTGATCGATGGCAGTTGGACGACTGGAAATATTCCTAGTTGAATCGCCCGCGGTATTCGTCGGCAGGATATTTCAATTCGTTCTTAACCATCTTGCCACGAACGATTTGAGATACGTCCAGCTGCAATTCATTCGCCAGCGCCAGAGCATAGCAGAGCACATCGGCCAATTCTTCGCCGACGTCCGCCAGCTTTTGCGGCTGATCGGCGACGGCCCGCGATTCATCGACCGTCAGCCATTGAAAGTGCTCCATCAACTCCGCCGCCTCGATCGCCAGCGACATCGACAAGTTTTTCGGCGAATGAAATTGCTGCCAATTCCGACGAGCCACAAAGTCGAACATCAGAGTGCGCAGGTCGGACAAGGTGGTTGTTTGATCGCTCATTGTGAGGCAATGGACACGATGGGGGTTCACCTTTCAGGAATCAGTTCCAAACAGACGAGACGATTGGCCCCGCGAACGTACAACAAACCGTGCGACAATATCGGCGCAGCCCATGCCGGATGCTTGAGCAACTGCGCGCCACTAACATCTGCCGAATCGCGGAGAGTGGCTTCCCCAATCGGTTCATATCGCAGTGGATTGGCCTTTATCAATCGCAACGTGCCATCTTCGCTCAGGCAGACAAAATGACCGTCCGCGTACAATAGCGACGTCCGGGGCAAACTGGTTTCACTCCACATGATTTTGCCGCTTGCCCAATCGACGCATCGCAATTCGGCTCCACTGGCAAGTGCCGAACTGCTGCAACCGTAAAGAAATCCTTCGTGCTGGACCGGAGTGATAAAATGTGATTGTAGTATCTTGTCGCGTCGTCCCGCATCGGTCCAAAGCACGTCGTAGCCGCCGGGGAAAACCCGCAACAGCGAAGCGCCACGTTTTACGTCATAGGCTTCGGAAATGAATACTTTATCGCCGACAACCACGGGATTGCAGGCGTTAACACTGTCGATCACCTTCGCCCGCCACGGATAATGAAAGTCGACCTTGCCGCTCTGTGGTTCAAAGCCGACCAGTCCGCCGCGAGCAAAAACAAAGCACCACCGGCGATTCTCGATCGTCGTCAGCACGGGGCTAGAATAGCTCGCCAATTCATCAGTGATTTTGTAAACGACTTTTCCCGTGTATTTGTTGAACGCTACGATGCCACTGCCGTTTCCCGTCGTACGACCGCTGCGCATCTCGGGGCTATGCGGCGGGCTACCGCCGATTTGCACGATCAGCAAATCGCCTTCAACGACGGGCGAGCAACCGACGCCAAAAAAATTCTGCACGACGCCGAATTCAACCGTCGTGTTCACCGTCCAAAGCGGCTTGCCGTCGGCAACTTGCAGGCAATGCAGCATTCCCTCGATGCCAAACAGGTAAACACGGTTATCGTCCACCATGGGCGAATTTCGTGCGCCATTGTGAAAGTGATAGAGGTCGTGGTAGTCGATGGGATATTCGAATTTCCATAGCTCCTCACCGGTTTCACTGTTGAAGCAAGCTAGGCGAGTCGTGTTTTCGAAAGCATGCGATAGAAACAGGCGACCGCGGCCGACCACCGGCGCGCTATAGCTGTTTCCCAGAGGCTGCGTCCAAACGATCCGCGGCCCACGCTCAGGCCAGTCGGTCAAAATGCCGGTCTCGGTCGAGACGCTGTTGTGCGTCGGACCCAAAAAAGTTGGCCAATCGGCACCTTGTTTGCGCGTGCCCAAATCGGTCGCGAGCCGCTCGACATACCCGTCCGGCCTACCACGCAGCGCAGGATCGATTGCTGGCAAATCACTCGCCAGCGTGCATTGAGCTGCGCCGATCGTAGCCAACCAAGCGATGATTGCCATCGCAATTTTTCTGAATCGGTCCAAAGCTCACCCGTGATATTTGCGATACGTCCACTATACTACAACTGACAACCGAACATATATCGAATTTCTCGCGACGACAATGCTTCGCACTCCACCAAATCTACAAATACCGCTGGATGAGATTCAATTCTCCTTCGTGCGCAGCTCCGGTCCTGGCGGACAAAATGTGAACAAGGTGAACTCCAAAGCGGTACTACGGTGGGTCATCCGCGATACCACTCGCTTGCCGGACGGCATGCGGCATCGATTTCTGCAGCGTTACGCCAGCCGGATTACGGTCGATGGCGCAGTTGTACTCAGCAGTCAGAGGTTTCGCGATCAGGCCCAAAACCAGCGCGATTGCCTCGAAAAACTGCGTGCCATGCTCGCTGCGGTCGCCGCTGTGCCCAAGCCGCGGAAAAAGACGAAACCGACCAAAACCTCGATCCGGCGTCGCGTGGAAGGCAAACGGGCTCACTCGCAAAAAAAACAATCGCGCCGCGGGCCGCGCGGTGACGAATAGCGGCGAAATGCGCTGAGCTAATTTTCGTTGCCTCACTGTTCCACAGCCGTATGCCGTTGGCAGGCTTTCAGATTCCAGGCCAAGGCGCTCATCACCATGCAGGCCCAGTTGCTCATCTACGTCACATTGAGTTACTTTTTCACTACGATCAAGCCCGTCTTTTCGACCAGCGATGACATCGCTTCCTGAGTGGGCCTTCCGGAGAGCATCTTCCGTAACGCGCCTTCGCCGCCGCGAGAGTAACAGTCCGTCCAGGCCCGGATCCACTTGCATTGTCCCCTATATCGCTTCTTCCCCATGGCCGCCCTGTATCGCCCATTTACAGCACAACCACCTGCAAATTATACTTGACCGTGAATTATTGAAGGAACTCGAACAAGCTCCCATCTCCATCGAGGAGATGCTCGGGAAGAGGGTGCCCGGTGATCGCAATTGTTCGAGTTCCT
>JADZDJ010000139.1 GCA_020851115.1 Pirellulales bacterium | reverse complement strand
TACTTTTTTAGGAACGTTTTCGGATCACTCGTATGACTCACTTCGCTCGCAAACGAACTGCGTTCTCGCTCATTGAGTTGCTGGCTGTGGTGACGATCCTCGGCATCATCGCTGCAATCATTGTTCCACGCGTGGCCGTATCTAGCGATACGGCGAAAACCAAGGTCAATTTGCACAACAAGGCCACGATCAATGGGGCCGTTGAACGTTGGTACGTGGAAAAAGGCAGTTGGCCAGCAAACAATCTGTCAGATATCGGCGCTGACACCAACTACTTTCCCGATGGCATTCCGACGAATCCAACCAGCGGCGCCGCATATACACTCAATGCGACCACGCACCGTGTAAACTAACGCGTGTCGTCACGGTGGAAACCGATGAGTGCATCGCACCCGAACGGGATGGCTAGTCACATGGCACGTCGAGGTAATGCTCGCCGTGCCATGACGCTTTTTGAGCTGATTGCTGTCGTGATGATCATCGGCCTCGTCAGCGTCATGGCCGCCACACGCTTTTCGAATACGACCTTGGCCGATATCGGTGCCCAGGGTTTCTCTCGCCGAGTCGCGCTGGATTGCTCCCAAGCCCGTCGTCGGGCGATTGCGACGGGTGACAATCACTTGTTGCGATTCACATTCTCAGGCGGAAACGCCACTCAATATGCTCTTTACCGGAAGGTCAGTGGCGTTGCGACGCTCGTCGACGACATACACGCGGTACCCGAAAATGTGACGGTTACCACCGGGGGCGTCACCGACGTTGAGTTCCAATTCACCGGTGAGGCTCTCGCTTCCTACACGATCACGGTGACCGCACCGGACCGCAACCGAACCGTGACTATTCCCCAGGTGACCGGCCGGGCCTTTCTCCAGTGACCGACAGCACGGCTCAAACGAAGCGTTTTGAACGGACGACGGGACTGGCGCTTATGCTGGCCATCGCAATCGTTCCAGCCGACACAAGCCGTCCGTCCGTTTCCTGGACACTCGTCTGCTAGAAGCTAACCTTTCATGGATTTCTGCGCACTCGTCGCGCAGATCCGCCGATGTTTCCATTTTGTGTTTGCCAGAGCGTGTTCCATGTTGTTCGGCGCCCAATGCAAGACGCGATACACTTGGCTGCGTACCAACGCGCCAAAACGCGCTGGTTACTCGCTGTTGGAAGTCGTTCTCGCATCGTCAATTTGCGCATCGGCGCTCGTGCCGGCGCTAGCCGTCATGCGCGACGGACTGACGCTGGGCGACCTCGTGGACACCAAACACCTCTTGCTGATCTACGGCGTTTCCAAGATGGAGGAACAGCTGGCGATTATCGGGGCCACCTGGGCGACTGGCACCGTATCCGGCAACTTCGCCTCGGACGGACAATCGAGCATCCGATTCAACGCCACATGCTCCGATTCAGCAGTGGACGGCGGGATCACGAATCAGTTAATGGCCATCACGGTAACGACGTACAACGACGATAACGCCAATTCGACCATGGATTCATCGGAACCGCGACTTACGTTTTCGACAAAAATAGCCAAATCGGTGAGTTATGCCACGAGGGCCGGCAGCTAAGACCCGACGCCGCGGCCTCTCGCTACTCGAGATGATGGCCGCCACCGCAATAATGGCCACGATTACCGCGTCGGTCGTCGTGGTGATGAGGTCGAGCTACGCCATTTGGAATGCCCAGGAAGCAGATATCGACATTCTGGAGAATGGCTACGGCGTGTTGCGGCACTTCGACACACAGATGCGGCAGGCCACGTCGATCACCGCGATTACCGCTTCAAACAACACTTTGGGCAGCCTGTCTTTCACCACATTCTCGGGCGCAACGAGGACGTGGACGCGAAATTCGTCAAACGACGTGTACTTCAATAACGGCGCCAGTAACCAGTTACTAGCAAAGAACATTGATGCACTGACACTTGCCGGTTACAAAGCCGATGGTGTAACTGCCACAACCACGGTCGCCGATATCCAAGTGGTTGTGTGCCAGGTGCAGATCACGCTGCCCCGCGGCGCCGGTGTTACGCGAACACTTTCAACACGTGCCTGGGTTCGTTCCTGGTGATTCCGATGTGTATCCATAACGATAAGCCGGGGCAGCGCCGTTCGAGTCGATCGCGTCGACGCGCGAGCCGGTCTGGCATCGCACTGTTGATTTGCCTATTCGTGCTTTCGATGGTAACTGTCTGGACGGTTGATATGCTGGAGTCGGCCTCAGTCTACCAATCGGCATTACGAAACACGATCGAATACGAACAAGCGTTGTATCAGGCGAACGCCGGCGTGCACCATGCCCTGGCTCAATTGGAATCGAATGTGAGTTGGCGTGGTACCGTCACTGCCGGGATTTATCCGGCCAGCAACTCCTACTCGGCGACAGCCGTGAACGGAGCCGCTTCGGGCACCGTCGACATTACCTCGACCGGAGTTGTTGGCGGTGCAACACGCAGGCTGTCCTCCACCGTAATTGTGAACTGAGGCTTCTTAAATGGTTGAGCTAACTGCAAAAAACCGACGACAGAAAGACGAACGCCGTCAGGGTGGTGAGCGTCGTCGCCAGTTAGAAGGTCGTAGCGCCCATTTTGAAGTATGTCGTTCGACACTCCATTTGGCGCTGGTCATTCGCAATGCCGACACCAAAGGTGGCGTCGACCGTGCCGTGACACGTTCCATCCGATGGCGGAAAGAAGCCAAATCGCTTAATGGCGAGCAAGGCATTGAAGAGCTTACGAATGCGTTTCGCACACTCGTCGTCGAAGAACGCCTCGCCGGGGCAAGAGTCCGCATCGCTCTTAACGGCGAATTCTGTGTGACACGCGTGATTACCGGCGCGACCGATGACGTCCGTCGCGAGTATGCAGATCTCGAAGAACGCAGCTTACGTTATCTTACTCTTGGCCCGGGGCCGAAAGCTCTGGCTGGCAGCACCCAACAGTTGGACGCCCGCCATCAGCACGCGCTCCTAGCGGTTGCGAATCAACGGACGCTCGACGTATTGATGAAGATAGCCAATACGGTCGGCATCCAAATCGAATGCATTGAACCCTCGCTGATTGCCCTAAGTCGGGCACAAGCAATGCTTCGTGAACCATGTCAGGAAGCGTGTTTATTGATCCAACTCGATGAGGGTGTGGCTGAACTCGGTATCTGCCATGCGGGACGGCTGTTACTCGATTATCGGCCCGGCGGTCATACGAATGCCGAAAACGTTGCCGATGTTGCCTCACAGCATTTGTCCCGTTTGCAACGTTACATCGAGCGCTACCACAGCTATTTGGACGCTCCGTTGCGGCACGTTTATCTGGCCGGCGACCCCAATGCCGTTGCTCGGGCTCAACAAGAGTTTAGTCGCCTGCCAGCACTCCAGACGCACGTTCTCGAGCCAGCAGACATCGACATGCCGTGGGGCCACGTTGGCGAGCCGCCCGGCACCAACCTCGCCGCCACGCTTGGCACCGCAATGGCACTGTTTTCCGACGCCTCGAAAAACCAAGGGCCAAATCTAATAGAAACCGCCCTCGCCCAACTGCGCGAACCGATCCGGCCCATCTTGATTCGCAGCCTCATTCCAATTGCTGCTGTGCTCTTTGCGGCCGCCACTCTATTGTTCTACGACCTCCGTCAGTCACGTGAGGTTGCTAGCGTTCGCGACGAATTAGATTCACTGGCGCCAGTCTGCGCACGTGCGACGGAATTGAGACTTAACCTATCTGCCGCCGAGGTCAAACTGACCCAACTTCGCGTCTTGGATAAGCAACTGCCGCTATTGGACTGGCAACAAGTGCTGAATCGACTTTGCCAGAGCATGCCCGATGATGTCTGGCTCGACCGGATCACTATTCATGATGCGGCGACGGCCTCGCTCGCCGGTGCTAGCTATACCGATAGCAGCGTTTACGACTTTGTCGGTTATCTAAAGCAAGTTCCCGATATTTCGGAAATCGCTCTGGAAGGAACCGGTGCCGGTCAAAGCCCGTCGGGGCCAACCACGAACTTCGCGCTGCAGCTAACCTTGGCAAACCTTGCCGATCGCAATGAGAAGGAGGTCCACCATGATTGAGCCAGCACTCCGCAAATTTTGTGAATCCCCCTACCGCAAGCTAATCGTCATAGGCGTTACGTTTATTGTAGGGCTTGTGCTAATAATGCCGTTGGTCGATGCAATCCGTGAGGGACATGACGAAAAGGAGAATTTGCTCGTTGAGCTAGACTCTGCACGAAGTGTCGCCGCGGAGCTCAAGGGTTTCGAAGCCCGTGTGGCCGATAAGTTCGGACAGTTGAAAGGATTGGAAGACCGTACCGTTAATGACGATACGATGCCGGCCTTGCGCGGTGTTCTCGTCGACATCGCCAAGGAAACCGAGTGCAATATTCGGCGGCTGAACGTCGGCACAACGGCGTCGCGGTCGTGGAAGCCAGGTGAGAATCCGTTTGCTCCTGCTACGGAAACCAAAACTGCCGAGCCAACAAGCGGGCCCAAGTTTCAGTTGGAGTGGCGACCTGTAAGCGTCTCGCTGAGTGGCACTAGCACCAGCCTCAAGAATATGATCCAGCGTGTCGCTGCCTCGAAGAAGCTGATGCACATCAAGTCGCTCGAAATGTATCCGTCGAGTCCGAACCGGCAAACTCTAACGCTCGATATGGAAGTCTGGTATTTCACATTGGCACGCAAGGGATAGTCGCCCGTTCGGTTTGTGCAACCAAAGCGGTTGCGGGAATAGGTTTTTTGGCGATGTCATCGGAGGACACATGGCGCGAAGGAGCGTAACTTGCAGCGCGCGATGCGTCTGGGCGTCGCCCCGAAAACTCTGCGCTCGCGGTGCGCTCACAGTCGTGCTGATGCTTGGTTCGTATGTCGTATTTGCGCAACAATCGGAAGAAGTGATATCGACGAATCCCCCGCCCACTGCGAAAGGCCAAACCGGCCCTCCTAGACCAAACACCGTTGCACCGCAAACCCGCAGCGGCGTTTCACCAGCAGCGTCCGGCGGCAGAGCCGCCAAGCCTCGGCAAGCACTTCCTGCGACAACGATTAAAGACACAGAAGACCTGGCCGTCGCCTTAGAGCGGACCGGCGACTTGAACCTGCATGGGTTATCGCTCAATGCGGCACTGTTCACGATTGGTGAGCAGTGGAACATCAACATCGTCGCGGGCGATTTGCAGGGAAACGTGAACGGTTCATTCAAGCAAGCGCCGCTTCGCGAAATCCTCGACGCGATCCTGCTCTCCAACGGCTACAACTATCGGGCCGTCGGCAAGAGCCTGGTGATCAGTTCCGTCAACGAGTTGGGCCAGGTGAATCCGTTCTTTCAGTCGGCGACGATTCCCGTTCAACACGCTGACATCGACGAAGTTGTTGAAGGCGTCAAGTTGCTGGTGACGCCGAAGGGGCAGGTGCGGGCGCTAAAATCGGCGCGCAGCATCGTCGTGCTCGATTTCCCGGATCGCATCAGAATGATTCGCGATTTCGTGTCGACCCTGGAAAACGCCGGCAGCGGCCGCTTTCCCTCGGCCGAGAACCGCGACGGCACGCCCATGGAGGTCGGCTACTTCCGCACCCAACACATTCCAGCGAAAACAGCGGAAACGGCGCTCAGTGCGGTCATGAGCAAAGAGGGCCGCGTTGCCGTTCTCGAAAAAGAAGACAAGCTGCTCGTTACGGATTACGCCGAGAACTTGACCATGGTCGAGAAGGTGCTCGCCCGCGTCGACCGTCCGCGGCCACAGGTGAGGATCGTGGCGCTTATGTACGATATCAGCCTGCAAGACCTGGAAGCGATCGGGTTCAATTGGCGGCCCAAGATCAAGGGTCGCATCGATAGCAACGGTGACGCTCAAACCCAGTTTGACGTCGATTCCGTAACGACGGTTCCGTTTGGCACTGGGGCCGTTGGCAACACGCTGACCTTTTTGAATCTGAGCCGGAACTTCGATATCACCACTGTTGCCCGACTGGTTCAAACAGCAAAAGATGCCCGGCTGCTTGCCGACCCAAATGTTTGCGTTTCCGACAACGAAGAAGCGGTGCTGAAAAAAGTCTCCGAAATACCCTATCAGCAACTCACGGAAACCCAACAGGGTGGTTCAATTGGTACGACGGCCTTCAAAGAGGCCGGCATCACGCTCACCGTGAAGCCGAAGATTTCCGCGGAAGGTGTTATCCGCATGGAGGTGAAACCGGAGATCAGCCGTCTCACCGGCTTCACGCCGAACGACAACCAACCGATCATCGATACTAGCTCAGCCCAAACGACACTGACCGTCGCCAATCGCCAGACTGTCGTTATCGGCGGCTTGCGGAACCGACAAGACGTCGGCGAATTTACTGGTCTGCCATACCTCAAGGACCTAAAGGTTATTGGTCGATTGTTCCGGTCGCGCGACACCGACGTTCGTGAAAGCGAGCTCGTGGTCTTCATTATGCCGGAGATTATCTCGTATGCCGATGAGCCAACCTACCGGCAGAAGGCCGCTGCCGAGACTATCGGTTGCCGGCTTGACCAAATTCCAGAGGCCGAAGGCTGCCCTCCTTGCTGCCGTCGACTGCCAATGAACCCCATCTATGGCTGCGACAATTGCGACAACCCCAGTGATACGGTGAACCCGGCGACGGGTCCCACATTCGTGCCGTCAACGATGGGCGGCCCCGCTATTGATGAACCTGCCGTCGGCGAGCGTGCTTCCGCAGGCAGCGCACCCACGCAAGACAGCTTCTATGCGCCCGATCCAAATGACAGCAATTCTGATAGCAAAGGCAATTCCACTGAACCACTTCCCGCGCCCCCGAGTCTTGAGCTGCCAGGGCCGCTGTCAGCGCATCAGATTCCGACGGCCGAGTTCCAATTTGGCGTCGCAGGTCGCAGCGAACATGTCCGCTCCCTAGTGGCAAATGGTCACCTGCGCCGTCTGCCGACAGTGACTCCCATCGAGTCCGCCTTTATCGTGTCGCGGCCAAAGAAGGGCGGCCTTTTCACGGAATCACCGATTTCCCAATCCAGCCTGAACGCACCGGTGGACACACCGGTCGAAACGGCCATTCGGAGTTCTGCTGGGCCGCCGCCGCGATAGCGATTGTCGCTACAACCGGTAAAACGGTTACGCCACACAAAGGTGTTGTGCGCGAATGTGCATCGCCAACACAGGCTCAAAGCCGCGGTGTCGCGGCAAGCTACATTTTCAAGAACGACAGATTCTTGCCGCTTATGCCCAAACTGCGCATCAACTTGGTTCTGATCGGCCTGGCTGCATTGCTGAGTGGCTGTAGTTCATCCGCCGATCCGACGGATGAGAAAGCCGCGGTTGTCCAGCCGCCAACTACGCCGGCCCCAACCGCGCCAGCGCCTTCGAAAGTCGCGGCCAAGCCAAGTCAGACGCGGGACTTTACTGACCCGAAGGCGACCACCGCCCAAGCAACGACTTACAATCCTCCGTTTCCAGAACGAGTCGACCTGTTTGAACCTTCGAAGCGGGCAGAAAACTCCGTCCGACGTGATGACGAACATGGCGACACGGTCGAACTCAAGGGCTTCATTAACGTCGACCAGCCCCGCGTCGTGCTATCGATTGATGGTGTTGTTTCGCCGATTCCAGAAGGTGGCGAAAAGTACGGCGTGCAGGTCATTCGAATCCAGGCCCCCAGTGTTGACCTGCGGCGCAATGGTCGAAACTGGCGCGCTACACTCGAATGATTTGTCGAGTTTCCTATCCGGTCAAGCAATGCCAGCAGGTTGCGTACAGCCGTTACGACGCGACATGTTCGACAGTGACGGAATTCTGGTTATTCCACTACACTGGTTCGTCCCACGGATTCTGCGGCAGTGACGCTGGTGTTGGGTGTAACTCAGCTTCGTCTTGGAGCACTCGTGCCGGCGCCGCTTCGCGCACCACGCGAAGTTCACGAATGATTCGCGGAACGTTCAACAGCAGAACACAAATCGCGACGCCAGGAATTAAGAGCAACAGCACGCTGGCGTCGCTGGTCGTGCCGCCATCCAACACATGCCAAATCGAAAAGACCGGGTCGGTCACCTGGAGGAAGCTGTAATCCGCCTCACGCAGTTCAAGCGACATCGATTTCACGGCATAAGGAATTCCAAAGCCCGCAAGCAGCAACAACAAATGAATGAGCACGCTCGCCAACATGGTCACGGTGGCAATTCGCCGCAGGGCGCTAATCGCCAAGACTCCAACTCCCAAATAGGCGACGACATACCCCCACCCAATAAACATTGCATCGAGGACCTCGACCACCGTTGGCCTGCCACCTCCGCTTCGTGAGGCGATGAACTCGCCGAACGCGATCGCCAACAAGCACAGCACGGCGACTGCCGTGATGTTTGCAATCACGAACATGTAGCCGCTTGCCGGTCCCGGGTTAAACCAGGAGAGAAACATGCGCCCGAAAAAACTCTGCGGCAGACGCCTGCGTACACGCTGCGACATAGTGGGCCTTTCCGCGGTTAGCATTGTCCCCATTGCATACCAGTAGATTCCCGAAATGATCGCCATCACAAGGACTACTTCCAGGCCGAAATTGTCGCTGATCCAGGCAGCAGCCATCCAGCCGACAAAAGCCGCCTGTTGCACAGCCATGCAGGCCCGCAGCGGCGTCGAGCGGTTTTCACTGGTGAACGTAATCATCCCAGCCGCAGCAAAATATGCGAGTGCGAAGAAGGTGCCATACAATGTCGCGACCACGCCCAAGAAGATCCAGAACTCGTTGCCGACTCCCCACAACGTCGAGCGGCCGTAATAACCTGCGTAGTATCCAAGCCATAGGCCGCAATAGAACATGAATAACAGTCCGCCAACGAAGCCCACAAGGACAAAGACTTGAACAAAGCGCTGCGTGGTCAGGGTGGCGAGCAGAATGCCAACCATCGACAACCCTAGCGACCAGAAAAACGTGAATAGCAGCAATGTGGCGATTGTCGGTAGATCGACGCCGCGGAGCAAATAGGTGAAAGCAAGGCACGGTGTAATGACCGAAAAATACACCGCCATCTGCGCGATCGCGCTGCCTAGTTTGCCGCTGATGATCTGCCTCGGGCGAAGTGTCGTGATCGACAACAAATCGTAGGTGTTGTCTTCTCGTTCTGCCGTCAGTGAGCGAAACGCAGAAAGTGGTACGACGACCAACAGAGGCAGCGCCAGGACGGCATAGTACCACGCCAGCAGCGTGCCCCCCTCCGCTGAATAAAAGATTCGGGGGCCAATGTAAGCCACCACGCCAATCGTCACGATCCAGCACGCCGCCAGCACCAGCACAAACGTGATGGTGAACTGCGAACTCTTGAGCGCTTGCCTGGTTTCCTTGACAAGTATCGGATTCAGCCAATCACCGGCGTGGCTCAAGAATCGGTCCGCGGCGCTCCACACGGCCGCAACGCGACTCTGTGCCGCGCCAGCGGTGGCCGGCTCCGCGCTTCTCGTTTCAATTGTCGCAGCATCCGTCGTCATTGCACGCGCCCCTCGGTAACATGCAAGAACACGTCCTCCAAGCTTTTGTGATGGGCGCCGAACTCCACGACCGGAAAGCCGGCTTCAATGAGTTCGCGCAGCAACTGGGCCTCGGATTCACGCCCGCCCGCGTGAGTGAAGACGGCGAGTTCACCGTCGACATGGAGATCAAGGATATCATCGCGCGCGGCCAGCCAATGTCGTAGCCCGTCGATATTATCCAACACCCGTACTCGCGCGGTGCTGCGCGACTGCACGCCGGCGCTAATTTCGGCGACCGATCCCACGGCCAACAGTCTTCCCTGCTCGATGATCGCCACTCGGTCGGCGATTTCCGCAAGCTCCGTGAGGATGTGTGAGCTGATGAGAATCGCTTTGCCCGCGTCCGCCAGTCGCCCAATCATCTCTCGCAGCTCGATGCGTGCCCGCGGATCGAGCCCAGCCGCTGGTTCGTCGAGAATTAGAACAGACGGATTGTGAATCATGGTTCGGCCCAAACAAAGCCGCTGCTTCATACCCTTCGACAGACCGTCGATTGGTTTGTGAGCAAGCGAGTCGAGCAGCGTGAACTCCATCACCTCACCAATGGCCCGCAGCCGCTCCTGCCCCACCAGCCCATAAGCGCGCGCGAAAAAGTCAAGGTATTCATGCACGTTGACATTTTGGTACGTTCCAAAATAATCGGGCATGAACCCCAGTCGCCGCCGCACGCGATCCGGATCGTCGACCACCGAGAAACCATCGACAAACGCATCGCCCGCCGTCGGTTCATCGAGCGTTGCCAAAATTCGCATGCTCGTGGTCTTGCCAGCGCCGTTCGGACCGATGTATACGAACACCTCACCCGCATACACCTCGAACGATACATCATTTACGGCATGCGTTTGTTCGAACACACGGTGCAAATGTCGTAACTCGATTTGTGGCTCGGCAGTGCGAATCATTGCTCGTACGCCAAAGGAGTCACGCGTCCGCAACAGCAGGCGCGAACGGCATTCTGCCGCCGCAATGCGGAAAAGCAACGATCGAGAGACGGTCCGCCACTCAACATCACCAACGCCCCTCAATCACGTGAAAACTCGCATCTTCCTTTGCATAGTCGATGCCGGATTCCACTTCCGGCCCGTGCTCGGTGATCGCCACATACGACTTCGCCGGTAAATCGAGTGCCGGCTGCCCACCCAACCCGATCAAATCGATCAGCGCTGTTCCGGCAAAGTTGTCGGACAGTCTCCCTCCCGTATTTGGTCCGCCGTATCGCCCGTACATTTGAAATCGCGATCGAGTTCGCACAAAGCTCAAATCCGATTCTCCCCCGGCGAGCGGTTCAGGAGCTTGTGGGAGATTACTCATCACGATCTTGTTCAAGCGGCGGATGGCATCGTCGCGTGTGGTGGGCCGGAGCATCGCGGAACCGTTCCGTGGCACAGATTCGCCTTCGAAGACGTTACCGTCGCGATTAATCAAGACGAGATACGTGATGCCCGATCCCAAGTGATTATTGACCCTCAACTTGTCACCTGAATCGAGTACTTCGAGCTGGTTCGGCGATTTGCGGGACCGAATTGAGAGGTATTGCGTCGGCGTACGTGAGTTCAACCAGCCACGGACGAGCCGCATTTCGTGGCCCTCACTCACGATGCTGCGCTGTTCCGAAAAATCGCCGCTTCCCGCCCAGTTCGGAATAATTGGGTATATCGAGATATCATCCGGTAGTGTTAACCCGTCGCCCGGCGCCAAGCCGGAATAATACGAAAGTCGTGCCCAACACGCTGATTCACCGGTCCGCTGATCCAGTTTCGTGAAACTGTGCGTTCGCACTTGTGTCTCGAATCCGTCGGCAACAATTGCGTAGGCAAATAGGGCCAGCGTTGTCAGGATGGCCGCCGCCGGTACCGAGATGACCATCAGATGCAAGCATTTGGCGCGTTTCAGCAGCCAGTAATTGATCGGCCCAATGAACAACACGAAGATCGTGATCAGAATCCGGAACTCTGTCACGGGAGCAAGGCCCACGCCCGGCACCAGTAGTTTCGCGAATTCAACATTGGAACTGTCCGGCGTCAAGCCATGTCGCGTTTCCCAGCGCGGCGCCCGACGTATGGCAATTGATAGTGCCCGCGGCAACTCGGGCGTGACCTCGGTATTCGCGGCGACATTTGGGTTGGCGACCACGGGCATCATCGCAAACCGAGCTGCTTCATTCGGGCCGCGAAAGGCGCGCACAACCCCAAACCCCATCGGCTGCTGGACGAACCACTCGCTCGAATCAGCAGGAAAACGCCGTTCCGAACCGGCCGGCACATCGTGGTCAAAGCGTTGATCCGTTGTAACGAAGTTTGCATCGTCCTGCAGCTGCGCCATTACTTCCGGATCACGAACCGTTCGCCTGGCGCCGGTCCGCGTATCCATAAAGGTAATGACCAGACCATTGGACCGAGGCCGCAGGAATCGCAGTGGACGCCATCCATCTTGCCTTACTCTGTCACTTGTCTCGCTCGACGGCTTCGCCGGGGCGTCGCGGCGCTCGCCCTCCGGTTCTCTGGCGTCTTCCGAATCGGCGGCATCCGACCTTGCCTCAACAGTAGCGTTCTCATCGTTTTCTTGCGGTTGTTCGCCGCTCGTTGTTGGATCATCGGCCCCTGGTTCAGAATCATCATGATCGACGCGAGATTCATCCGCAGACGAGAAGAGGGATTCGGAGAGGCCCGTTAATTGAGACGTCCGCGGCAGATTATCCCATTGTTGGCCGACGTCGCATATCCACAGCTGGCCGCCGGAGCGTACCCACTTCAGTATCGCCCTGAATACAGCTGGATCATTTTTGGCAAGCTGCTGGATCTCAATTAGAGACAGAGCAACGACATCAAATGTTGTATAATCCACCCATTTCTTGGGAAACTCCGCCTGCGCGAGCGCGAAGACCTGCAACTCCATGGCATTCGTGGCCACCAAGGTTCGGTTCCTCGCCGGTGGGCCAATAACCAGGAACGTCACCCCCACGTTCGAGTTCGCTCCGCCGCCCGCCCACGAAAGCGACGCTAAACGATTCAGAGACAGGTCCTTGTCTCGGATATTGTCGACCCACAGGTCCCACCAAAAATAGTTCATTGAACTTTGATAGATCGGCAGTGAAATCGTCGTCGATGCCGTTGTTTGTCCAGCCGGAAATTCAAAGGTCTGTTCAATGTTCAGGTCGCGTTGCCAGCCGACATGCAACTCGATGCGTATCGAACGAGTCGATTTCTGCGGCTGGAGCGATGTCACGGTGACCTTGACGGGCCGATATCCGTAGCCGTTTGTCCACCGCGGATCAACCTGCAGCGTTAGGCCGCTCTGCCGAGATACCGGAAAATTGTTGCGCGGCAGGGACATCAGCGGCCCGTTAAATTGCGCCATTGGCGTGGCCGATACCGGCGAGCCGGTGCCAGTTTGACCAACCGCGCGACTCGCCGTGGCGACAACAACGGCTAGACCCATTAGCACCGCGAAGGCGACGGTCATCTCGGCAGAAACATTTTGTTGCTTGCCGTGCGCTGTCATGCTTGATCGCTCTTGCGTTCGTGACGGTGCGGGTCAGAAGTCGACATTTGCGCGAGAATCCACACGATGCCAAACCAGGCGGCGTGAACCAAACCGGTAAGTATTAGGCTCAGCAGTCCGATGCTAAATCCCCACGCCCAGTTCTGACCGCGGACCGCCATGCCGACGACCACCGAAACGATTGCCGCCAAGGTGAGCAGCACAAGCAGCGTACGAATCGAGAACCGGGGCAATAGCATCGCTGTTGGCTCCGTTGAGTGCTGGTGCGTCAAACCGTCCGCCTGAGCTCAATTCCCGGCGCTGGGGGCAAGTGAGGTCGTCTTCGACTGTAATTGTCGCACAGGCCGTCACTTGCGGAAAGTGTTCGACGCGTTGTTTGCCCCAGATCCCCGGGGACAGTGGGCTTTGCCTGCTATTCGCAATACAGAGCACAAGTTGTTGCCGCCGAGTGGGGCTTGGCTGAATACTTGCCATCCGCGTTTCCGCCCGGCTAGCATGGATCATTCGACCGCCAGTTCCACGACCACGGAATCGCCCGATCATGTTTTCACGCCGACAGTATTGGCAAGCTGCCCGATTGCAATTTGCGCCATGCCTCCTTTCGCTCGCAGTCGTCTACTGCTCGATAATTTCAGACGTTGGGGCGGCCACTCAATTAGAGGCTTACCGCGGTGAACCATTCGGGATTGGCCGCCTGACAGTCGACCTGCAGCCAGGAACATCATCGAACCCGGCTATCGACGACCGCTTTGCCGTTACCGAATCGCACGATCGGGTGCTCTATCCGGTGCTGAAGAATTCGACCGCCCGACGCATCTTGCGCAGTTTCCTGGGGATCGAAACGCCATCCCGAGCTACGTTCCTCTTTATGTTTCGCGGCGACGAGCCCCTGGACCTCGTTGTACACACACCAACGCCGCAACGGCTTTCGGTGCGTCCCGAGGACGATGCCGAGGAATTTAACGACCTGTTAAACGATTGGTGGGAGGCGACCTCCGATCGTTATGCCGAGGTTTTTCGACAAGCATCGTACCCAGTCGTTGTCGAGAATTACTTGACGGCTACCTGGGCCCGCCGACTCAACCGTGAAATGCCCGAACCGAAACGCTATCTGTTTCAGCGCTTTGGTATTGGCGCACCCTGGATCTCGCAGCTCATGGCGAATGAGGCGTACCAGACCCAGGTCGAGCGTGAACTTCTCGCCGGCCCCCAAAACTCGAACGACACCGGCGTGCTCCCACTTCCCAAAAACCCAGCCCTTGACGAACCCGCTTCCGGTGAGCCCACTTCAGCGGGCGGAGAACCAACGCCCCCCCAATCTCCCACCACCGCCGAACTCCCACTTCCCCCTGTCGCGCTCCCCCCAAACATCGAACCCCTTGCGGCCCATGTGCCCGCGGAATGCTTCTATATGCGCTTTGGCAATTTTACCAATTACCTCTGGTTTCGCGACTTCATGCGGCACTGGCAGGGCGACCTGGGCAATATGCTTGTGGTCGAAAGCGTTGAGCGAAACATTAGTGAACGCTTCCAGCAACAAATCGCCGTTGGTGAATCGAAGCTCGCTCGGGTGATGGGCCCGACGGTCATTAAAGACGTCGCGATCATCGGCCTCGATGTGTATCTGCGCGACGGTGCCGCCATGGGCATCCTCTTCCAGGCCAACAACAACTTCCTGCTGGGCAGAAATCTCGGCGGCCAACGTCAAGATGCAAAATCGAAGCACGCCGACGCTGTCGAGGAAACGGTCAAGATCGCCGGCCACGACGTCTCGTACATTCACACCCCCGATGGCCATTTGCGGTCGTACTACGTCGTCGATGGCGACTATCATCTTGTCGCCAACAGCCGGAAACTGGTCGAGCGATTTCTTCAGGCTGGCGCCGGGGATCGCTCTCTGGCGGCGACCCGCGATTTCCAGGAGTGCCGCGCCGCCATGCCGCTCTCGCGCGACGATACCATTTTTGTGTTCGCCCCCGCCGCGTTCTTGCAGAATCTCGCCAGTCCGCACTACCGCGTCGAACTCGACCGCCGCTTGCGCTCCATCGGCGAGATGCGGGCCATCAAACTCGCCCGCTTGGCCGCCGCGGCGGAAGGGCAGCCGGCAAATTCCATCGACGACCTCATTGCTGCCGAACTCCTGCCGCCGGGCTTTGGCCAACGTTTCGATGGCAGCAAACTGGAGGTAGTTGTAAATCGCTACCGCGATTCCCTCCGCGGCGAGCCCGGTTGGATGACGCCCATCCCCGATATGCCGGTCGACCGCCTCACCCCCGCCGAGTCCCGCCGCCTGGCCCGCTTCCAACAAGACTTGCAGAGTTCGGTCGGCAGTTTCGCACCGATCTGTGCTGCCCTCAAACGCATCGAGTCGCCCACCCAAAAAGGTTGGGACCGCATCGCGGCCGATGTGCGGGTGGCCCGCTATTCGCAGATGCCAGTCGCCAAGTGGCCCGCCATGTTGGGCGAAGCCCAAACAACTCGCGTCGCCCCAATCGCCGGCGATGCCATCTCTCTTGAAATCTTGCTCGGTGCGCTCGGCGAGCCGTTTCATCTCTTTGGCGGCATCCGCGACTTCCGCACGCCGCTCGTCGTGCGTCAGGGCGATGTGCAGCCCGCCGGTTCCATCACCGATTCAATCCGTGCGTACGTCGGCGCCTGGCCGAAGCCCGATTTCATCACGCGTTTTCTCGGCCGCCCCGAAGGTCCGCTGGATGCCGACGGCATCGCCCGCACCAGCGGCATCGGCGGCTTGTTCGACCTGTGGTTCCGCCGAGCCGACGATTTCTTCCTGTTCTCATTCAAACGCGACGTGCTCCTTGAAGTTGGCGGGCAACTGGCAATCGTCGAAGCCGAACACCCGGCCCAGATCCGCCTGCACATCGACGATCTCACCAACAAACAGATTGCCACCACGGTGAATGGCTACGGCTACAAGCGGGCCCGCGACACTTCCGCCAGCGCCAGCCGCTTCATGAATTCCCTCACCACACAACTCCACGTGCCTCCCCAAGACGCACGTGCCATCGGCGAAGACTTGGCCGGCGGCAAATTCAAATGCCCCCTCGGCGGTCAATACGTTCTCCTCGACCCGTTTAGCCGCGAGGCGAAGCCGAGCGCGGACGCGACGGAATCTCTCCCGCCTTCCGACGGCGTGGTCGCTTCAGCGACCACGGGCGAGCCCGCTTCAGCGGGCGGCAGCCCCGGCGCCCGTCAACTCTGGGCCTCCACCGCCCCGCCCACCGAAAACCGCTTCCTCCTCACCGTCATTCCCGCCGACTACCAGATGCCCCTCATGACCTGGTTCCGCGGCCTCGCCGTCGACGTCGCCCGCCGCAACGACGAACTCTGGCTCAACGCCGAACTCGACATGATCCACATCGAAGTCGGCCCGCCCAAAGACCCCGAGGCCCCGGCCGCCGCCGGCCTCCAACTCCCCAGCCTCGACAACCTTTTCGGCGGTTTCGGGGCGAAGAAAGACGAAACTGAGAAGACGTCAAGTTCGACTGAAAACACTCCAAAATCGGACGGCAAATAACACTCAGAGGTTATTGATTGGAGATATAGGAGGTCTCGCAATGGCAGAGGAAGACTCGTTTGTCGAAATCGCGCTCGCCGCAGCGCGGAAGGTCGTTCGTGAACCACTGATCGTAAAACGCGGTCAAAAATTGCTCTATCAGATCACGGTCAACAACTTGCTTGAGATCACGGTCAATCCAAAAGCTCCCGTTCGGGGACAATCAGCCTTTGAAACTGATCTGTGTGTTCTTGAGCGGAAAAACCAGGAAGTC
>JADZDJ010000138.1 GCA_020851115.1 Pirellulales bacterium | reverse complement strand
GATTCTTTTTCGGCAACACCACCGGGGGCGTGCGGCAATATTTTGACTAGGCCGGGCATGGCGAATACATCATGAACGTGGATGCCGGCAAACTCGGCATCCACGACGGCCTGCTCTTGAAACTGAAGGCCGAACATCGCTATGGCGAAACCATCACCGACGACGTGGGCTCGTTCTTGTCGCCAACGATCGCCGCCGATTTGCCAATTCCCAATAGTGAGCAACTCTATCTCACCAACGTCTTGTTGACGCAGATGCTCAGCGAGCGATTTGCCATCTTCGCCGGCAAGCTCGATACGCTCGATGGCGACTTGAATGCGTTCGCTCATGGCCGCGGTAAAACGCAGTTCTCGAATCTAGGATTTGCGTTCAATCCCATTGTCGCGGCGACCGTTCCTTACTCGACGCTGGGAGCGGGGTTTATCCTCCTGCAGGATAACCTGCCGGCAATCACTTTTAATGTGCTGAATTCGACCGACACGACCGCGACCAGTGGATTCAACGAGCTATTCAACGACGGCGTGCTGCTGGCCGCGAGTCTGCGCTGGGAGACGCGTTGCTGGGGCAGGCCGGGACACATCTTGATCGGCGGCACTTGGAACAATCGCACATACCGCTCGATCGGCGATGCGTACATCGATTATCCCAACATTGTGATTCCGACTCAACGCGGGTCATGGGCGCTGTATGCGAATTTCGACCATTATCTGATTGTCGATTCCAGCAATCCGCTGCGCGGTTGGGGAACTTTCGGCCGCGCAGGAATTGCCGACGCGAACACAAATCCGCTGGCCTGGTTCCTCAGCTATGGCATTGGAGGCAGCAGTCCAATCAAGTCGCGACCGGCCGATTCGTTTGGCGTGGGATGGTATTGCGCGGGCGCCAGCGACCAAATTGGCCCGATTCTCACGGCGGTCGTCGGTCCGATTGGCAACGGCCAGGCCGTCGAGTGCTTTTATAACTATGCACTCACGCCGGCGATTCGGTTGACGCCCGATCTGCAAGTGATCGTGCCGGCGCGCGAAGAAATCGACCCGGCGCTGGTGGTTGGACTGCGGATGCAAATGATTTTTTGAACCCGAGCTGCGCCCGTGCGGAATCGATTGGATTCCGCTTCCTTCTGCGCGCAACCTGAACGATGACATTAAAAATAGCCGACGGGGGCGACTCTGTTAGCCTGCTAGGATTACGCATCAATTGTAAGGTAGACTCTAGAGAGATTTCGCAGCATATTCCAAATTCGCTGGGTCCATCGAACGAGTCGCAGGAGTTGATGCCATGGGCCAGACGCTACCAGATATACCCGACTCTTCGCCGCGAAGCTCCTTTCTGGAGCGGCTTGCCGATCGGCTGGGATTCAGCGCTTCCGCCAAAGCGGTGTTTTCCGATCCTGTCGAGTGTGACGGCGTAACGGTTATCCCAGTGGCGAAAGTGCGCTGGGGCTTCGGCGGCGGAAGTGGGCGCGAGCGGCGACTCAAAAATGGAGCCATTCGCGGCAAAGATGGCGGCGGTGGCGCCGGCGGAGGAGTGAAAGTGGCCCCGCTGGGTTATATTGAAATCAAGGAAGGCAACACCGAATACAAGCCCATTCGCGATCCTGCGACCCTTGTGCCCGTCGTCGTGGTCGGAGGCATCGCAGGCTGGATCTTGCTGCGCGGGCTGCGGAAATTGATTCGTAAATAATCCACGATCCATTGAGCCGCAGTAAAACCTCAGTACGCCTTTTGCACTTTTTGAAACAATGTACCAGCGATTTCTCGGGAAATAGGGAATTTCTCCGTGGTTGATAGACCCTACTCTATCACTAGGGTCGCAGAAAATCCTGATACCGCTCATGTTCTTCGAGCAATAGGTCGATTTGCGGCCTCAAAAAAGTGCAAAACTCGAACTAAGACTCCGCGGGGGTAACACCGAACTTGCCATTGGCGTTCAACATTACTGTTGCTTTCCCCATGTCAGAACAAGGTCGGCCACCACGAAAGGATGTTTTCGGAGCTCCATACACAACCCGGTTGTACCTCTGCGGGCACCGTGCGCAGCATGGTCGGCTTCGACCTGCCGGTTGCCCGACACCACGCATCACTCGAGGCTGAGACGACTGGCTAGACGCATTTTCCGAAACTGAGCCGTGCCCGTAAGGAAGCGAAGCCAACCAACCGCTTCCTAATAGGCGCAGCTCGGAAATGCCAGTCACTCGTTGATGGGTCCGATCCGCGCCGCGGCCAAGCGCCGCTTGCCCGGTTTGCGCTTTGCTGCGCCTCTTACGGAACGATTCCATCCTGTGTCAATGTCCTAGGACGCCGCGAAACCTGAATATATCGAAATAATCGCTGCCTTGAATTGCTTTGATAGACACTTGGCGAATTGATGTTTAGAATCGAAATCCGTTTCTCTTGGCACTCGGCTCACTTCGCACACTGATGATCTCCGCCGTCAATCAATGCAGCATAGCCGTCTTTGGACACACCAATCTGTCGTTCGACAGCACTCCGAAGATTCCACTTTCGCAGAGTACGCATCATGCAGCCAATTGCTCCTCGTTCGCGGCGGCAGCGCTCAAGCCTCGGTCAGCCCAAGTCGGGACGACATCGCAGTGGCGATGACCGTCAGATTTTCTCTCCAGCGCGCCGGTGGCATTCCGCGGTTGAATGCTTGGAAGACCGCCGTCTACTGACCGTGGCGCAGGACTTGGTGGCGCTCATCTCGCCGTATCAGCAATCGCTCAATACGGGCCTCGCAGCCGCCGCGAGCCTGCCGCTGGTCGGAGACCAAATCCAGGATTTGCAAGCGTTCAATACCATTCTGCAAGACTCGCTCTCCAGCATCGAAAGCCAGACCCAGAGCTTGTCGAGCGGCCACTACGAGCTTGCGATTCCGCTGCCTTCCATCTCGGAAACATTCACCTTCGACTTGGGGCTGGACGCATTCCTGCAGGTCTCCACCGCCGGTGGCGTGAGCGCCGCAATCAATCCGACGCTCAATGTCGGATTCGATTATCAAAACGGCACGGTTTCGCTCGACGCCGCGCATACGGGTTTGGACGTCGGCTTCAACTTGTCTCTACCGAATTTCCAGGCGACGATGAGTTTCAACGGGCTGTTGTATACCCATGCGGTGGACGCGGGAACTAATTTCCAGGGTCACCTCGGCTTCGACTTCAACGCCGGTGGCGGTGTCTCGCCTCATTTCTCGGGGGACGCTCACATTCGCCTGGGATTGACGATGAGCTTCGTCGATCCGGCCTTGAACGCTCCCTACAATCCGATCTTCAACACCGACTTCGAATTGGATTGGGGCTTCGACACGCAATCGAATCAGTTGGCCGCCCCCCACATTGCCTTGAAAAGCTTCTCGATCGACGTCGACAGCTTCATGCACGGCTTTCTGGGCGACATCGTCACGACCGTCCAGAAATACACCAAGCCGTTGCAGCCGTTCATCGACACGTTCGATACGCCGGTGCCGATCATCAGCGCGTTCGACAGCAGCCAGACGGTGGGCGATTTGCTGCTCCAAGGGGCTGGGTTGACGCAAGAGCAGCAAGACCGTTTTGCCCTGATGATCAAGGTCATCAAGACGGTCAACACGATCGACCTGTCGGGCAGCACCGGCGGGGCGAAGTTGAATTTCGGCGATATCAACGTCGGGGTGACCAATGCGTCGCTGCCCAGTGGCTTCAACATCGACACCAGCCAGCTCAGCTCGGTTATCGACGACATCTTCAACGACGGCGCGCTCGAAGACGTGCAAAAGACGCTCGAATCGGTCGCCAGCTACGCGGGACTGACGTCGACGGCCGGCTTCAAGTTTCAATTGCTCGAAGATCCGCAAGACGTCGTCGGCGGAATCCTCACCGGGCAGACGAAGACGATGTTCTCGTACGACACGGGCCGCGAACATTTCGAGTTGGCCCCGAGCATTGGCGTGGGAATCAAGGATCTGCTCGGCGTGTTCCTGTCGGCGGGCGTCGTGTTCGATGCCAGCTTGTCGATGGGTTACGATACCGCCGGCCTAAATAAATTCGTGCAGGATCCACTGCACAAGCCTGAAGATCTGCTGCACGGCTTTTATTTCGACAACAGCGTCGATACCTCGGGGCCGCCGATCCCCAACGTGCCGTCGCCGAAGAAAACGGGGCTTTATGTGCAAGGCTTCGCCGAACTCTCCGCTTCGGCGATCGTCACGCTCTCGGGCGGTCTCTATGCCAACGTCAGCGTCGAGTTGGCCAGCGCCGATAACTCGTCGCACGTGGCGCTCGATTCGATGGTTCAGAACCTGGCGAGCAATGCGAAGGTATTCAAGTTGTCGGGCCAGGTCTATGCTGCGGCGTCGATCGAACTCACCCTCAGTGACCCAGTCGGGCCGGACATCACGCTGTTCAGTTACGAGTTGGCCAAGGACGTGCTGGTCGATTTCGATCCGCCGCCGCCCCCCACGCTCAGTTTGCCGCTCGTAGTGATCGACGCAACCAACCAGCACACGTTGCTGCTGGACCCCAGCAAGATGACGGGTGGTTTGGTGACGGTACAGCCGTTCCACGATTTTACGGTCACCAGCGGCGGCACATTCGTGGGGGATGGAATTCGCGTCGACTATCCGGGCGAAATCGACCTGTTCATCGAACGCAAGGACGATGTCAACACGAACTACTATAACCTGATCGGAGTGAACGGCGCCGTACCCGACGGCGTGTCGATCAACATCGTCGATCCGTTTCGGATGTTCAAGGACGAAGGCGCGATCGACCCCACCCCCGCTCAGACGAAGCCCGGCATCGTGCTGGCCGGAGGCAAAAATGCATACTACAAATATACCGAAGTCGCCGACGGCTCGCACGCCACCGCGCTGCTGGCCGGCGGCTATGGCTCGAACACTCTCACCGGCGGCACGATCGAGTTCGGCAACTTCATTCCCGCCGACCGCATTGCGCAGGCCAAGGCCCATTTCGGCGACATCTCGGGGTACGATGCCGCCGGCCAGGGCCTGATCGACTCGTCAATCGACGCCGCCGTTGCGCCGGCAGATCCGGCCGGGATTATCGGCGCGACGATGACGGCCAGCCACGGCGGCCTGATGCTTGGCGGCCCCGGCAACAATAGCTTCATTGCCACGGGCGCGGGCGCCTACGAGATGATCGGCGGCGGCTGGGTCAATTCGTTCAACATTACTCCGTCCTTTGCCGGTGGAACGGCCACCTATCAGATCGACGGCGGCCCCTACGGGCAAAGCAGCCTGATCGTGCGCGTGCCGGCCGGCGAGACGGCCGATTTCGAAAACGGCACGGTACCAGATAAGTATCATCCAGAGTTCAAAGCCTTAGACGTCTTTAGCAACGCGGGTTTGTTTGCCACCGCGCACGGCATCCAAAAAGTGCTGGCCACGGGAGTGGCCGGTTCGACCATCGTTTTCGGCGATACTTCGGAGATGGACATCCAGTTCTCCGTCCGAGGCGCTGCCACGGTGAAGTTCGGCGGCAGCCCCGCTCCCGATCAGTTCGCCGTCAACTCCGTGTACGACACGGTCACGGACTATAACGGCAGAAAATCTGGCCGCTCCATTGGGGTGCATGGCGACGCTTATGGACGTTCTACAATGAAGCTCAACGAGTACCAGTCCGGCCACTTGCCGGGCGACAGTCAATATCCCAATGTGCGCGTAGTGCCCTACGACGGCAAGCTGACCTACGTGAACGACTTCTACGGATATATGTGGGTGCCGCTGGTTTATCCCGACACGCCCTATTTCTATGCAACTCCGCCGGTCGGATTGTTCCTTTACGACTACATCGCGGTCAACACGGGCCATCAGGAAACCTCGACCATTCTGCCTGTGTCTTATAGGCCTGGGAGTCTCGACTTCCAGGGTCTTTACTTTCGTTTCGACGATCCGCTCTATAGTTTCTCGCGGACGTTTGGAACCAACGGCCGCACGCAAGTCATTTCGTTCGAGGTGAGCGACGTCAGCAGTAGCTCCGTCGTCCTCGACGGCCGAGGCGCCAGCGACAATTACGACGTCGATGTGGGGCTCGGAAGTTTTCTGAATATCACAGTCGATGATTCTGACCCGACGACGCAAAACACATTGCACACCAACTTTCTCGACGGAGCCTTATTGCCCCACAAGGCCACGCTGACCGACAATTCGGTTAACCTCGAGTTCTATACGCAAAGCAATTTCAGCCCAACCTACGGCGTTTACTATAACTACCAAGCCGTCAAATACACGCCGACCATTTTCTTCGGCGACAATATCGACATTACGCTGCACAGCGCCTATCCGTTCAAGCAAGTCGTCGTCGACCGCCCCAGGGCGCCGCAAGACTTGACCGTGGTGGCCGACGGAGTTTATCCGGTTATCGATGGAGTTCAATCGAACAACGGCAACGGACGAACCAGCATCTATTCTCCGCTCGTGGCTGGCGATTTGAGCCAAACGGGAACCTTCTTCGAGCGGTACCGAGCGCCTCCGCTGCAGCCCCTGCTCAGCGTCAGCGACGTCTCGGTGACCGAAGGGGACGGCGGCACGACGCAGGCCACGTTTACCGTCTCGCTATCGTTCATTTCGACCAATCCGGTGACGGTTCACGTCAATACGGCCGACGGCACGGCCACGCTGGCCGACGACGACTATCAAGCAGTTAACGATCTTGTGCTGACATTCCAGCCCGGCGGAACGCTGGCGCAAACCGTCACCGTGCTGGTCAACGGCGACACCGCTGGAGAACCGGATGAAACATTCCTGTTGAACTTGTCGAACCCCTCCGGAGCAATCATTGGCGGCCATGGCACGGGAACGATTCTGAATGATGATGCGGTCGCGCTGCCGACGCTCAGCATCGACGGCGTCTCGCACGCCGAAGGCAACAACGGCACGACGCAGTTTGTATTCACCGTCATGCTGTCGTTTGATCCGACCGCCCCCGTGACGGTCATGGTGAACACTGCCGACGGCACGGCCACGCTGACCGACGGCGACTATCAAACCATCAGCAATTTGGTGCTGACGTTCCAGCCGGGCGGATTGCTGACCCAAACCGTCACGGTGCTAGTGAGCGGCGACACGAAGGTCGAGCCGGATGAGGACTTCGCGGTGGTGTTGTCCGCCGCCACGGGAGCGACCATCGCAGGCGGCCAAGGCAACGGGACCATCCTGAACGACGACATTCCGATCACGCCCTCTCAAGGGCCGCAAGATATTATCGTGCTGGGGGCCGATGCCGGCGCCCGGCCGCGGGTGACCGTAATCGATGCCCACGACCACAGCATCATTGCCAGTTTCTTGGCGTACGACTCCGGCTTCCGCGGCGGCGTGCGCGTGGCCGTTGGCGACTTGGATGGCGATGGCGATGCGGAAATTATCGTCGCGCCGGGGGCGGGCCTGTCGTCACTCATCAAAGTGTTCGATCTCGATGGGCACGAACTCGTCGATTTCCGTACCAAGGCTTATCTCGGTTTCCGCGGCGGCGTGTTCGTCGCCGTCGCCGACGTCAATGGCGACGGCCGGCCGGACCTGATCACTTCGCCCGGCAGCGGTCTGAGGGCCATGATCGAGGTCTTCAAGAACCGCGTCGGAATTGCCTCGTCGAACACCGATCCGATTTCCAACAAACCAATTTATTCCTTCCGCGCATTCGGCAAGACATTCACGGGGGGCGCAACCGTCGCGGCTGCCGATCTCACCGGAGACGGCAAGGCCGAAGTCATCGTCGGCAACGGCCCCGGCATGGGACCGCACGTGCGAGTATTCGATCTAACCACAATCACCACCAATGCCCTCGCGCCGAACATCCTCAAAATCCGCCCAGAAATCCGCCCATTTGATACTGGCGACCGTGGCGGTGTCTTTGTGGCCGTGGGCAATGTTCGCGGAGACGCCACTTCCGAAATCGTCATCGGCAACGGCGCAAATGGACGCGGCCGTGTCGAAATGTACGACGCCGATGGCACGCGGTTCAAGAGCGTCACGGCGTATAACAACGGCGAAGGCCGCAAAGCCCCGGTCCATGTCGCCACGAAAGACATCGATGCCGACGCGCTCGATGAAGCCCTCACCGGCCAAGGCAGCCCCGGCAGCGCCGGCCAACTCCGCTCGTTCGATCACGACGGCACGCTGGTGGACGACATCCTCGAAGGCGAAGACGATTTCCGCTTTGGCTTCTTCCTCGCGTAGTCTCGCATTCCCTGCAAAGTTTCTCGACACACATAATAGCGTCTTGCCAGTCTGGCGCAGAACTGGGGAAGCGTGGAGTCGGCGAAGGCGGCTATCCGCTAGGAGTCTGTCCGGGAACTGAAGACGACAGTCAATTCGATCCAGACGGGTGAGGTGGTGGTAGCGCGCGAGCGGTTGCGAGGCAAATGAGTGGCGCAAATGCCTCGGAGTCTGGGGAAAGGAG
>JADZDJ010000137.1 GCA_020851115.1 Pirellulales bacterium | reverse complement strand
CTCACCAAGTCCGCC
The DNA here is from genome assembly GCA_020851115.1 of Pirellulales bacterium. Taxonomy (GTDB): domain Bacteria; phylum Planctomycetota; class Planctomycetia; order Pirellulales; family JADZDJ01; genus JADZDJ01. The sequence continues at coordinate 11,727 of JADZDJ010000137.1, read as the reverse complement.
TTCCGCCCCATCGCCGCACGCTTGACCCGCTCTTCCGCTCTGCCTAAATGGAGCGCCATCATTCAACCAAATACCGGGTAGTTCTTTTCCGGCCGGCTGCCTAACCAACCTCAGCCCGCGAGCAATCCGCAACGCGACATCGGCGACATCGGCGGCGACATCGAGTGTAACCAACCTCAGCCCGCGAGCAATCCGCAACCGCGCGGCGTCGTCATGGCCGAGCGAGCAAGTGTAACCAACCTCAGCCCGCGAGCAATCCGCAACATTTGGACGGCATTGGTTATATCGAGGCCGAGTGTAACCGACTTTCGCACCGGCCGCTGGCTGGGCAAAGACGATCATCTGGTGCGCTGTCCGAAGACCGCCAAGCCCGAGTGGATATCGGCGGAAGAATATGCGGCGTTGCCCGCGGAATTGTTGCTGCGGGAAGTCCGCGTGCGGGTGACGCAGCGCGGCTTTCGCACCCAAGCAGGTCGTGGTCGTGACCACGCTGCTGGACGCCGAGCTCTATCCGCGCGAGGAAATCGGCGATCTGTACCGTCTCCGCTGGCAAGCGGAGTTGTACTTGCGGAGTCTGAAAGTGGTGCTGCAGATGGACCACCTGCGCTGCAAGACGCCCCAGCGAGTGCGCAACGAGTTCTGGATGCATCTGCTGGGCTACAATCCGATCCGGCAGATGATGGCCACCGCCGCGCTGGAAGCGGAAATTTGCCCGTGGCAAATCAGCTTCAAAGGCGCACTGCAAACCGTCTGTCAGTTTTTGCCGTTGCTGGGCTCCTGCATGCCGCTGGCGGCCGGCTGCCAAGCGCTGCTGACCTGCATTGCCACCCACGCCGTTGCCGACCGACCGGATCGTTACGAACCTCGACTGGTGAAACGCCGGCCTAAACCGTACAAACATCTCCGCGAACCTCGCGCGAATTACAAAAAGCTAATCCAATAAACCACTTACAACAGTTCAAGTGCCATTCAATCAACGATACTGGGTAAGCTATTCGCCCGGAGTTGCCTAAATTGGTATCAACGGTCGTTGCGGTCATACTTTACCTGCGATTTTAAGAGATTCACAACCGAACCGAGCCGAATCTTGACAATCGTTCCACCGCTAGCATACATTCATGCTTGGCAACAATCAGCGTGAGCGGCCCTGCGGCTGTTTCGACGGTATCCATATTCGTCCTGTGCGTCCATCCTCTTGCGGCTTTCTCACTTCAAGCGAACCAATTTTTTGAAAGATTCGCACCGCGCCGCGCGGCCTCTCCGCGGGAATACTCCTTCCCCGATGCTCTGGAATGGCATTCACCGCAACTATTGATCTTGCGCCCGTCGCCCACGGCCTCTCACTGCCGATTGGGCAAGTGGAAAGCGCCGTGCGCCTACTCGATGCCGGCAACACGGTTCCGTTTATTACTCGCTATCGCAAAGATCAAACCGGCGGCCTCGACGAAGAGCAAATTCGTCAAATTCAGGATCGCGTGAACCGGTTGCGAGTGCTTGTCGAGCGGAAGCAAACCATCCTACGGTCGATCGAGGGCCAAGCCAAACTTACACCGGAGTTGGCCAAATCGATCGAAATGGCCGACAGCATCAAGCGCCTCGAAGACCTCTACCTACCGTTCAAGCCTAAGAAACAAACGCTGGCGACGCTGGCACGGGAAAGGAAGTTGGAGCCGCTGGCGACTGAAATCCTTCTCAGTAGTCCGCAAGCCGCCAATCTCGATCAGCGTGCCGCCGATTTTGTCGATGCCGATCGGCAGGTGAGCAATGTCGCCGACGTGTTGTTGGGCGTCGGCCATATTCTGGCGGAAGACTTCAGCGAACGGGCCGATTTGCGTGGGCGACTGCGAAAAATCGTCAAACGAACCGGCCATCTGGCAAGCGGAAAGACGGAAATTGCTGAACAGCAAGGGAAGGAATTCCGCGATTATTTCGAGTTTCGCGAGGCCTTATCAAAGATCCCGCCGCACCGCGTCTTGGCGATTAACCGCGGCGAGCGCGCGAAAATGCTGCGGGTGAAAATCGAAGCGGACGCGGCAGCATTGCAGCAAGAGGCGGAATCGCTGCTCGTGCCTCCGGAACACTTCCATGCCACGTTTCTGAAAGGCTGCGTCAAGGATGCTTTGGAACGCCTTGTGCTGCCCAGCTTGGAGCGTGAAATTCGCCGCGAAATGGCTGAATCTGCGGAGACACACGCGGTCGAGGTATTCGCCAAGAACTTGAGGAACCTGTTGCTGTTGCCGCCGGTGCGGGGGCGACGCGTACTGGCGATCGATCCCGGTTTTAAGAGCGGCTGCAAACTAGCGGTGCTCGACGAGTTCGGCAATCTTACCGACCACGCGGTCATTCACCTTGTCGGCAAGCAAGAGCGCAAGGTCGAAGGTCGTGCAAAAATCGTCGAACTCATCAGACAACACAATCTCCAATTGATTGCGCTGGGCAACGGAACCGCTTGCCGCGAGACGGAAGAGATTCTCAGCGAGCTTCTGGCTGGCGATCTGAAAGACGATGGGGTCGCCTACATCATCGTCAACGAAGCCGGAGCGAGCGTTTATTCGACCAGCCCGATCGGCCGCGAGGAACTGCCGCAATACGACGCGACGCTGCGCAGCTCCATCAGCATTGGTCGGCGTCTGCTTGATCCGCTCAGCGAATTGGTCAAGATCGACGCAGGCAGCCTAGGCGTTGGGCTTTATCAGCACGATGTCAAAGCAAAGCATCTGCGCGCATCGCTCGATGCGGTGGTCGAGTCATGTGTCAATTATGTCGGCGTCGATCTCAACACCGCCAGCCCTGCACTGCTGCGCTACGTGAGCGGCTTGAATCAGCTCACCGCGCGGCGACTTTACGACCACCGCATCGCCAATGGCCCGTTTCGCAACCGCGAACAACTCAAGGAAGTCCCCGGCTTCGGCGAAGCGGCGTTTGTCCAAGCCGCCGGCTTCCTAAAGATCGTCGAGGGAGACAACCCGCTCGACGCGACTTGGATCCATCCGGAAAGCTATGCACTGGCCAAGCAGGTCGTCGAAAAACAGGGCTTTACCCTCGACGATATGCGGCAGAAAGAAACGACCGCCACTCTCGAACAGCGCATGGGCGAGTTGAACACCGAACAACTCGCCGCCGACCTTCAGGCGGGGCAGTTGACGCTGCGTGACATCCTCAGCCAGCTTACCCGTCCGGGGCGCGATCCGCGCGAAGATTTGCCGCAGCCAATTTTCAAGCGAGGAATTCTCAAGCTCGACGATTTGCAACCCAGCATGGAATTGCTCGGCAGCGTGCTGAATGTGGTCGATTTTGGTGCCTTTGTCGATATCGGCCTGCACGACAGCGGATTGGTTCACGTCAGTCAATTGGCGAATCGATTTGTCCGCGACCCACACGATGTGGTGTCCGTCGGCGATATCGTGAAGGTGTGGGTCATGGAAATTGACAAGACGCGTCGCCGAGTGTCGCTCACCATGATTCCTCCCGGTACGCCAAAGCATGAACCGCGGCCTAAACAAACTCCGGGCGATCGTCAACAGGCCGATCGTCCGCGTCACGATCGTCCGCCGCGACGCCCTTCACGGCAAGGCGCTCCACATTCAAATTCTGCAACCGCCGACAATACGCCGAAAGGCGATACCACCGGGCCATCGAGCCGTGCCGACGGAGCCGCGGCATCGACCCCGTCGGCAGGGGCACCACCGCCGCGCCGCGACAATCGGCCGCCTCATTTCGAGCAGCGCCGTTCGCAGCGTCCGCCGCACGCCGGAAAGCCGCCCCGGAAGCAGGGCGATTTCAAGCCGAAACCCAAGCCGAAGCCGCTGACCCCAATCTCGGAAGGCATGAAAAAAGGCAAAGAACCGCTGCGAACTTTCGGCGATTTGCTCCAATTTCAAAAATATCTAGAAGGAGGGGATGAGGCACTGGTAGCATTGGGCGTTTGTGATCGCAGCGAGACCAAGAAACGACAGAAGCCGAAACCTGCTCAATCGCCGCAGTCTTCTACGACGACAGCGATAACAGAGAATCTGCCGGTTTCCACCGTTGCTCAACCAGCGGACGAAACCGGGTCGGCAACCCCTACCGAGACTGAGGCGACAATTCCTGCCAAGACGGAACCGGCGATTTCTGAGGGAGTTGCCGCTTCCGATCAAGCGGCGGCTTTGCCAATTGCAAACGCCAGCCAGCAGCCGCAATTCGGCGAAACGGGGAACAGCCATCATGCGGACGGCAATTAATGCACAATCCGCGACCATGAGGGAGCGTTCGATCGCTGGTTCCAAAGGAACGACACTCGGTTGGAATGGAAATGTTCAATTGATGTGGCTTCAAGAGACAACCGCCACGCTATGCAAATCTCTTCGCGACGCGTATCCTGCCTTTGGAACAACCTGAGCATTCGTAGGCAAGTATCAATCAACTCTCGGTCCGCAGACGCCATCCCGTGAACTTTGACGAACGACTCCAACGTGCCATTCAGCGAGGGCAGCATATCGCCGAACAGCGGCGCAGCGAATCGGCAGTAAAGGAACTGACCGAAGAGCAGTTGAAGCGGCTCCATTCGCAACATCGCCTGACGATCTCGGAGCATATCGAAAAGTGCTTGCGGAGTTTGCCCTCGCACTTTCCCGGCTTTCGCTTTGATACCTTGGTCAACGACCGAGGCTGGGGTGCCGCCGTCAGTCGAGACGATGCCGATCTCGGTCCTGGCCGTTCGAGGTCGAATCTTTACAGCCGCCTGGAAATGCTCGTTCGCCCTTACAGCGCCGCCCATGTGCTGGAATTGGCCGCCCGCGGGACGATTCGTAATAAAGAAGTTTACAACAGAACGCATTACGAAATGCTTGCGGGAGTCGATCTCGAGCGATTTGCAGAACTGATCGATTCCTGGGTGCTGGAATTTGCCGAACTTTACGCTGCAAGGCGATAGGCAACGTCAACACGTTCCAGGGTCACGACGGACGAGTTTCCTGACAGGCGCAGGTTGGAAATACGCCAGTCGTCTAAGTATGGCCCCGAGGGCACCAGGAACCAGGTGACCGGAGCAATCATCGTACGATTGCCCTTGTACCATCCTGGGCTAATTCGCAATCTTCCGCAGCTTGCCGAGGTTGTCCATTTCGCTGGCGAGAGGCATTCGCTCTGCCGCGGCAAATTACAGTTCAACTGCCTCTTCGAGTAGCCTCCGACGCCACACTTTCGCGGTCGCGAGGTTGAAGACAAGATGGAGAAATCTGTTCTGGTAGGCCGGGCGCGCATCAGTCCATGGGTTGAATGATTGTTGCCAGTGCAGTTTGTTATATCCCTTGCGGTGGCCTGCTTTATCGGTGGCGCATTCGTAGCGGAGTCAAGATACGCTGAAGTCGTCGCTGCTGGGCCAGCGCGCGATGACGGATACGGCCTGGTGAAAATCAATAAGGATTCGAAGCTGATCTGAAAGTATTCCGACTGCACACATCACGACTTCGACCTCGACCAAGAAGGTCGGAGCTATGCGCTCGCCTATTCGATTCGCTACCAACGCGTCAAGGATGCGCCGCATTTGCGAATCCCGCTATTGGAAAACTACATCGTGGTGCTGTCGCCGGACGGCGAAGAACTGAACTGCACTCCGATTCTCGATGCGTTTGCCCGCTCGATGTTTCGCGATTACTTGAACGGCATTCGCTCAGACAATCGGTGGGACCACATGCACGCCAACGCCATTGATATTGTCTCCGAGGGGTTTGATCACCGAATCGAACAACGCCAGAATTTTGGAAATGATGCGCGAGGGCCAGACCGTTTGGAAGTATTGTAATCCAGATCGCAACGGGGAGAGCAACGAAAAAGTTGCGGTGATCTTTAGCGCCGAGCGCTACGATCCGGCGAAGCTGGCGTTATTGCCGGACGCCGCGAAATTGACGGAAACCGATAAACCGACGAGCAAACAAGCTGTTGCTGCGCAACCTTAGTTTCGCTTCGATCCTCGGCCGGCGATCTTGTCGCGCAATTTCGCCGCCAGTTCGTACTGTTCCGCGGCAACCGCGTCGGCCAACTGCTCATCGAGAGTGCGGCCGACCTTGTAGTGATTGCGGAGCGAGTCTTGCAGTTCGACGAGCCGCTTGACGAGTTCATCATCGTCGAATCGCTCGCCGGCATCGTACTCTTCGAACAGCGAGCGAAAACGATCGAGACCGCGGTTGATTTCTCCAATTGCGGCTTCGGGGCCTTGATCTTCCAGGACCGCTAGTGCCGCGGCCTGAATGCGGTGGAACAGCACGAACGGCCGATATTGCTCGTGCGACAGTGTCCATTCCTCATCGGGAGAATGCTGCTTCGCAAAATCCATAAATCCGAGCGTGTGGTCGGCGTCTTTGACAGCTTTGCGAAATCGTCGTAGCGTCAGCCAGCAGATGCGGCGATGGTAGAACTGCACGAATTCTCGATCCGCCTCGGCACATTGCTCGACGGTCAGCACAAAGTCATCCCCTTTGTGAATCACCAGCGACAGCAAATAATCGAAGTATGTTTCGGCGCCCTGCGGACGCGCGCCGTCGGGCCGACCATCGACTTCGAGCTGCATGACACCCAAATCGATCCGCATTTGCAGCACTTCGCGGCCGTCGCTGGCCTTCACTACCCGTGCCATTACATCGCCGGGCTGGTAGGGCCAGTTTGCTAGCAGATTGTCAATATCTTTCCGTTTTGCCATTCGGTAACAACCTATCCGAAAAATCATCTGTGGCCGGCGACTCTTATTTGCGACAGATCTGAAACTACGACAATTTCGAGGAAAGCGATCCCCTCTCCGACAACTTTCCGGACGCCCTCAAAGTCAGTTTCTTCATATTTCGTGGTTCTATTTACCACCAATCTTCATAGGATACGAGCGATGGGATTTTGCGCCAAATTTCGCAATCGTCATTGCGGCTCAGCGATGTGATGGTAAAACCCTAACGATTATATCAACGACAACAGGCAGGTTGCAGAGGGTAGCGAAAGCTGGCAGTCTAGCGAATGCATGCGAGGGCATACATCAATGGTAAACCGAGCCGGAATACTTTCCCTTCTTTCGTCATCTTCGCGCGAATTTGTAACGGTTGTAACGGTTGTACGGAACACAGGGTAGTTGCTCGGTTCTAAGGCTTATTCCGACGATGACAGTTCTAACGAACAACGGGGTTAGTCAGTGGATGCCGGTTCGACGGCCGTCTGCATTACAGTCGAATGAGCCAATTGACTGTTGGACACGATTTCAAGATTTGACCGCCAAGCCAGTCTCCATCACTAAAATGCCACTTCGCGGAGCTGATTGCTGTGAGAAAGCCGTTTCGTTGTTTGGTGATTGTAGCCTGGCTGATCGTCTGTGCCAGCGTGGGTCGGCCAATTTTCGCGCAGACGGCCGCACCAGCCGAGCCGCCCAAGTTTGCCAACGCTTCGACTATCGATTTTCAATCGCTTTTGCAACGCCTCGATCAGCAGGAAAGCGAAATACGCGCCTTGCGCGAGCAGCTCGGTGCGATTCAACCGAACTCGCAGTTCTTTTCATCGGCTCTACAAGACTCGCATGGCACGATGGCGCTTCCCAGCGGCCAGCTTTCTGGTTTGGACGGCGACCGCACGTTGCGCGGATTTCACGAGCGATTGACATCGCTCGAAAACCTGCTCGCAGAACAATCTGCAAGGCAAATGGCGGCCACAGGCTCGGGGCCAGTGCCCTATGAAGTGGGCGCTGATCTGTCGATGACCGCTAGTTGGAAAAACGGCGTTGAACTGGCATCCAAGAACAAAGATTACCGCGTCCACATCGGCGGCCGCACCCAGTTCGACATCAGCGGGTTCAACAACGACCCCGACCTGACGGTTTCACCGACCGTGGGCGGCATCGGCGTGCAGCCGAATTCCGCGCAAATGCGCCGTGCCCGGCTGCGCATCGACGGCGCAATGTATGAAAATTTCGAGTGGGTCGTGGAATACGATTTCGTGACAACTCTTGCGCCGGCTTCGCCGACGGTCGGAGCTCCAGCGGTTGCGGTCCCTGCCATCGCCGATGCGTACCTCGCCTGGACGGATCTTCCCGGCGTCGGTACGTTTCGCGCCGGAAATCTCAAGGAGCCGATCGGCATGGAGCATGTCCAAAGCAGCCGTTGGCTCGATTTTATCGAACGTTCGTACCTGCAAGACACTATTTTCGGCCCGTTTAATAATGGGTTTAACCCCGGCATGCTATTTTTCAACGACTGGGGAGACGAGCGCGGCACTTGGTGGATCGGTGCCTTTTCCAACAACAGTAATCCGTTCGGCTACGGCATCGGCGACGACTGGGCCGTCACGGGACGTGTGACTTGGCTCCCTTATTTCGACGAGCCTTCGGATGGCCGATATTTATGGCACCTCGGCATGTCGGCCAGCGTTCGGCATCCTGACGAAGGCGAAGTGCGTCTCCGCGCGCGCGGCGACATTCGCAGCGGACCACCTGGCGTGCTCAATCCAATTTACGCCGACACGGGCACGATGGAAGCATCTCAGCAGGAATTGCTCGCATTTGAAAACGCGGCAGTTTGGGGGCCGTGGACCCTGCAGGCCGAATACGTGGGGACGTGGATCGAAAGTGCTGTTAAGCCTATCGCACCACCGGCCGCGCGCGTCTTGCACGGCACGCCGTTCTACCACGGCGGCTACGTGCAATTGCTGTATTTTCTCACGGGCGAACATCGAGCCTACAACCATCACTACGCTGTCTTTGATCGAGTCGTACCGTACACCAATCTTTTCTTCGTGGACGGCGCAGGGGGGCATTGTTATGGTTGGGGCGCCTGGCAGATCGGCGCCCGCTACAACGCCATCGACCTGAACGACAACGGCATCGACGGCGGTGTTTTGCAATCGGGCACATTCACGGTGAACTGGTGGCTGAACCCCAATTCGCACGTCCAGTTCAACTACGACTTAACGCACCGTAACCAAGTGAAAGAAACGCCGGCGGGCTTCATCAACTCCTTCGGCGTTCGGTTTGCATACGACTTTTAAAGGAACTCAATTCCAAATCTGAAACCTTGAAACCTGAAACTCCTGGATTCGAAAGAACCGCCCATGTCTCGCTTCCTCGTCGTGGTAGCTCTACTTGCGAACTCGGTCAATTCGTTCTGCGGCGATCCGTGTCAAGATTGCCGTTGTGCGCAATGCGGATGCCAAGCACCTTGCCACAGGCGGTGCCGTGTGATTTGCGAAATGAAAGACGTCAAGCATACCTGCTATACGTGTAAGAGAGAAGATTTCTGCGTGCCAGGGCCGAGTTGCGTTTGCGGCGAAGTATGCGATTGCGACCCCTGTGGTTCTGGTCGTTGCCGCAAGTGCCTTGGCTGCCTATTGGGCGACAGCACAATCCACCGGCAAATCTGGAAGCCAAGTTGCGACGTCAGGCTGTATACCCGCAATAAACTGTACAAATATGAAGTCTCGCGCAAGGTACCCACGTACAAATGGATCGTCGAATATTACTGCGACGAATGCCAATCGGCGACACCATGCGCGGGAATCGATCCAGTCGCCCCCGCGACGTCGGCAATCGCGGCGGCCAGCGATGCTGCGCCGCCGGGAACTTCATCGCCGACTACGCCCGCCGAACTCGATTTGCCGCACTCCGCTGGAACGGTTGAAATTCACACCGTCGAATAAGCCGCCGCTTGTTCCGATGACGTGTGAGCGTCAGATTTGTAGGTAAGTCGGCCGTTAGTTTGGGTGATCTTTCCAGAAGGCTTCCCAGAGGTTCGATTCGCTGAGCCAGAGTGCTCGTAGGTGGTAGAGACTGTCCGCTCCCTCCGCGCCCCACCGCATTCCGCTGCACTTGAGCCGTTCGGCCACGACCGTTTTGCAGGCGGCTTCCACCGGCCCCGAGCCAATCTGCCAGCCGTTTTTCCGAGAGCGGGGATCATCCATGCGATGCACATGGTTGCGGAAGGATTGCGTGTGCTCTCGATGGGATGAGGTGGTGCCGATTCCACGGACGGGTCAACTCCTTAAAATGGACATTACCTCAAGGAGTTGATCGATGCCACGGAAGCAGACTGCCGCAGCCCTTCGACGCGTCGTGTGTTCACGAAGGATTTCAAGTATGGCTCACCGCAAAATAAGTGTCACACTGGCCTGGACTGAAATTATCGATTGTTTCATAACTCGCTCCCATGAGCGAGGAAGCGAGGAAGGATACACGGCAACAACGAATTGTGAGAACAGATGCTGCAAGAGCGTGAGCATATCCGCCCGTTGCTGGTTCAAAGCCTCGGACACAATCGACTTTTGGAACGTTGATCCAAACGACCCACACGGCTCATTCGGAGTTGGCGGGGTTCGCATTGCCGACCGCCTCGTTAGAGCGTGCTACCCCTGTGGAAAAGGCTATAGCCTGACAGCGAGCGAGGCAGCGGGAAGTTTCTCCTGGTTGGTCCCATGCAAATGACCACACAATTACGAAGACCGAGCGATCTCCCCAGCCGGCTCTCGCTCCGGCTGGGAATCCTGCTGCCTATCATCGTCGTCGCTGGTTGTCAGGAAAAGGCAATCACCGAGATTACAAATCTCGGCGGCAAAGTCGCCATCGACGAACTCAGAACAGGAGAGATTTGGGTCTCCCTGGACAGAACCGAAGCCACTGATGCGGACTTGGCAAAGGTCGCGGGATTGACAAAGCTTCGATCCCTGAGCGCGATAGAAACGAAGATAAGTGATGCGGGGCTTGCACACCTCAAAGGATTACCCGATCTCCGATCACTTAACTTGGCGGGCACCCGAGTAACTGACTCAGGGTTGGAGTGTTTAACAGGCTTGACCACACTTGAGTTGCTCAACCTGTTTGGCACCAAGGTGACTGGTACAGGATTGAAACACCTCAAGATGCTGATTCACCTTCGATCACTTGACGTTTCGGGAATCAGCGTAACCGATGTGGACCTGGGATGGCTGAGGGGGTTGACCCAACTCGAATATCTTGCCCTCGCTGGAACTAAAGTGACCGACGCCGGGCTGCAATACCTGAAAGGATTGACTGACCTGGAAACACTGAATCTTGCGAATACCAAAGTGACCGATGCCGGGTTGGAACACCTCAAAGGTTTGCCAAAACTCCGGTCCCTGAACGTGGAGAACACCCGCACGACCGACGCAGGCGTCAAGGCGCTCCACAAGGCGCTGCCGGCGTGTGAGATTCATCAGACGCCGGCCACAAGCGGCAAAACGAAGAGCGAAAAGCCAGGCAGCAACGGGCGAGAGTAACCGGACGTCCCTACGGTCGGCCGCGTCGGACCTTGCCGCCGAGGTACAAGCAGAGACGAAAGAGCAGCCGCCTATACCATTTGGAATAGGTGGATTGCCTCGCGCGGATTTGACCCTGCCCCGGTCCCCCGGTCACTCTTTCAACACCCCGCCCGGCAGCCCCAATCCCAGGGTAGCATCGAAGGGGTCGGCAAACTTTGTGCAGTTTGAATCAGGAGTCGGCCCTGTCACTCGCCCCTTGACAGACACATATACATGCGATAACATGGACAGACCAGCACCATCGCTGGCGCGGCCCGCCGTGCCGAACGGCATGTTGTGGCCGATAATCTTTGACAATTTAATCTCCGCACATCGCAGCCCGCGGCCACCGCCCGGCCGTGTCGCAGTTCGCTCAGGGCTTATCGCTCGACGACTTCCCCCATGCCCACCCCGCGCCGTTGCATGATTTTGTCTATTAACGCCCGCACGATTCAAAAAATATCCAGT